>JAKSTH010000033.1 GCA_024402655.1 Treponema sp.
ACATCTTTGGACTCAGCTACTCGTTTGAGCCGCTTTATGTTCTCTGAATTGTTCTTGAAAGAAGAAGAAGCTTCTTGGAAAGATGCATCAGGTATCCGCAAAGTATTGGCTAACCCATTGTTTGCTACAGCATTCATGGTAATCGTTGGTGCTACACTCGGATTCTTGAAACTTTCTGCAATCTGGGCTCTCTTCGGTGCTGCTAACCAGTTGCTTGCTGGTATTGCATTGTTAGCTGTTGCTGCATGGCTTGGTAACGTTGGAAAGAACAACAAAATGTTCTACATTCCAATGGTATTCATGTTAGCTGCAACTTTGTCACAGCTTGTTATTACTGTTATTAAACAGGGTAAAGTAATTGCTTCTGGTGCTGCAAACTGGGGTAACTGGTTCCAGATTATCTTCGCTGCTGCAATGGTTGTACTTGCTGTAATCCTTGTTATCGAAGGTATTCAGACTTTCGTAAAACAGGCAAAAGCTAAGAAATAATAAGTAGAACTACTTGTTAAATAGAGAAGGCCCTTTCGTAAGAAAGGGCCTTTTTTTATGCATTCTAAATTACATTATGCTGATTGTATTTCTGCCATTTGCTTTTGCTTTATAAAGGGCAGCATCAAGTCTGACAAAGGCATCTTTTACGGAATCTTCTTTTGTAACGCAGGTAAGACCAACGCTGCATGTCATAGAACCAATAACATTAAACGGATTGTTAGAAATGGAGTTTCGGATTGTTTCTGCTATATCTTTCAACTGTTGAAGTTCCAGGTCATAGCATACGCAGACAAATTCTTCGCCACCCCATCTTCCTATCTTAATATTATACTGTTCAAGTCCTTTGCATAATCGTTCAACAAATTCTTTTAATACTTCGTCACCAATTGCATGACCGTATGTGTCGTTGATTTTCTTAAAATAATCAATGTCGAACATCATCAATGAAACATTTCTGTTATCTTTATTTAGAACATCAATTGCATTACTTAATTCTGTTTCAATTCGGCCGCGGTTGAATAAACCTGTAAGTGAATCGTGGGAGGCAAGGTTTTCAAATTTCTTTAATTCATTAAATAATTTTAATGAATCTTCGTGAATATTTTGAACCATGAAAACAAAGCGGAAATCTTGTTCACTAATAATTTCTGTTCGGCCAAAAATAAGTTTTACCCAGATGTAGTTTCCTTCAAGATTTTTCATCTGGCAGTCAAAAGACAAGGTTTTCGAAGGTTTTAAATGGTATATCAGATAAGCCGGGTCTGTCATTTTTAAGAACATGCTCTGATCATCCGGCCAGATCATATTTACAATCATCATTCTCCATTCCGAATATTTTACTTCATAGTGCATATCATCATTGGAGATTTCTGAAACATTTATGCTTCCAACATAATCTTTATTTAAGTCAACATACATAGAAAACAGATAAGTTTCCTGTATTGTTTTGACTTTATTTTCCATTTTTGAATCCCGTTCATATTCAGATTTATCCAAATCGAATAAAAGGATAATGTATTCTCCTTCTGTTTTGTTCAAAGAATATACGAGCATCTGAACAACGTGTTTTATTCCATCAATAGTTAAATGGAGTTTACGGGAATATTTTTCAGGAAATTCTCCCATTTTTGGCAAGAAAACCTGGTAGTCATCTGTGATTTTTGTAGTTCCATCATTCATGTGAAACATCAATTTTTCAATTAATGCTTTGTAGGAACCTTCTTTTTCTATGATTTTGGAAATACTGTCTGAAATCTTAACTGTCTTATATGAATCCTGTTTTGCAGAAACAATTAAGAGTGCGTCAATGTTATTGTATAAGACCTGATTTATTTCGGAATTAGAATAATCTTTCATATAAAAAATAAACCGCACGGAGTGTCGGTTTTGATTAGAATTTCCCCTGCACGAATGTGTCAGGGGATTAATTATTTTTAACCGCAAGCGGAGCGCAGTCGGTTAGAAAATCTTTTTGAATTCGCCCATCAAAATAGGAGTTTCAATAGAAGCATCCAAATTAGTCATATTACCTTTTTTGTTGTAGTAATCGATTAATGGCTGTGTCTGTTCTTTGTAAACGTCCATACGGTGAAGGATTGATTCTGGTTTGTCATCATCGCGCTGAATGATTTCGCCACCACATTTGTCACATACGCCTTCTACTTTTGGTGGAAGTGAAACGATGTTGTAGTTTGCACCACATGCTTTACAAACACGGCGTGTACTCAATCTTTTTACTACGATTTCTTCTGCAATTTCGAAGTTTACGCATTTAAGTTCAAGACCAAGTGTTTCAAGCATTTCTGCCTGTGGAATTGTGCGTGGGAATCCATCGAGAATGAATCCGTTTTTGCAGTCATCCTGTGCAAGTCTGTCTTTTACTAATTCAAATGTTAAATCATCAGATACCAATGAACCTGAATCAATAATTGCCTTAACTTTTACTCCAAGTGGAGTCTGTGCTTTAATGTTTGCGCGGAAGATATCACCTGTTGAAATGTGTGGAATTTTGTACTCTTCTGCTACTTTTACTGCGAGGGAACCTTTTCCAGCTCCTGGTGCACCTAAGAAAATAAAATTATTCATTAATTTCTCCTAATATAAATTTTCGTATTAAAAACAGTCCGTAAAGACTGTATTAAATTATACACTATGACTATGAAATATCCTAGAAAAAAGGATTAGTTTTTCCTATAGATTTTCACCGTTTGATTCAATTACAGACTTGTACCAGAAAGCACTATCTTTAAGTGTGCGTTCTTTTGTTGTGTAATCAACGTAAACAATACCAAAGCGAGGATTATAACCTCTGGCCCATTCAAAGTTATCCATAAATGACCACTGGAAATAGCCACGAACATCTGCTCCGGCTTCTGCACCTGCTTTAAGGCCGGAAAGGTAGCGATGTAAGAAGTCAATTCTATTTGGATCGTGAACTTTACCATCAAGACTTATCCAGTCATGTGTTGAAAGACCATTTTCTGTAATATAAATTGGAAGCTTATATCGTTTGTAATTTAATATTACACCCCATTTTAAAGCATCTGGATATACATCCCAATTTAATTCTGTATGAGCAGTTCCATCTGGACGTTTGTAATTTCCTTCATACTGTGCTTCATAAATATTGAGTCCCATAAAATCAATTTTCTGACTTATTAATTCCATGTCTTCTTTTGAATATGATGGAATCATGTCTCCTGCCTGATCTAAAAGGGACTGTGGATATTTTCCTGTAACAATTGGATCTAACCAGTAATTAACAGACCACCAGAAACCACCAAGACCAATTCCAAAATATGAATCATAAGCAGCCTGTTCATCCTGTTTTGTAACTGGAATTTTTGGCTGGGTTGCAAGAGTAATACCAATATTTGCATTCTGTACTGTTGCTCTAAGTGCTTTTACTGCTTTTCCATGAGAAAGAAGAATATTGTGACCAATGCGAAGTAAATCTTTTGTACCGAGTTTTAAACCTGGAGCATGATCTCCAAGACTGTAGCCGCAGCCAAGGAAAACAGAAGGTTCATTAAAAGTAATGAAGTTTTTTACTCTGTCACCAAAGCTTTTTCCAATAAGGGTTGCATATTCTTCGAACCATTGTGCCGATTCTGGATTAAGCCAGCCACCTTTTAAATACAATGCATAAGGTAAATCCCAGTGATACAAAGTAACAAATGGCGTAATGTCGTTTTTAATAAGTTCATCAATCAGATTGTTATAAAATGCGATACCTTTTTCATTTACTTTTCCGGTTCCTTCTGGCAAAATGCGGGACCAGGAAATAGAAAAACGATAAGCCTTTAAACCGGCTTGTTTCATTAATTGAACATCTTCTTTATAACGATGATAGTGGTCACAAGCAGAGTCACCAGTTGCACCATTATCAATTTTTCCTGGAATGTGTGTAAATTCATCCCAAATATTTGAGCCTTTTCCATCTTCGTTCCAGGCTCCTTCAATCTGATAAGAAGCAGTGGCTGCTCCCCAAATAAAATCCTTTCTAAATGACATAAAACCTCGCAGGCAATAAATATAAAGTAATTAGCGTGAAAGTTTTCTGTAAACTGTGCGTTTTGGAACACCAGCTTCTTCGCCAAATTCTTTCATCTTCCATTCTGCATATTCAGACCAGTTGCCTTCAAAGTAGCGAACTTCTGAATTGTTTTCGAAAGCAAGAATATGTGTACAGATACGGTCCAGGAACCAGCGGTCATGGCTTACTACCATTGCACAACCGGCAAAGTCTTCCAAAGCTTCTTCCAAAGCTCGTACTGTTTCTACATCAAGGTCGTTTGTAGGTTCGTCGAACAAAAGTACATTACCGCTTTCTTTAAGCATCATACCAAGGTTCAAACGATTGCGTTCACCACCAGAGAGAACTGAAACTTTTTTGTTCTGATCTGCACCTGCAAAGTTGAACCAGCCACAGTATGCGTGAGCATTTACTTCGCGAACACCACCTTCCAATGCACGGCCTTTTTCATCTACGGCACCAAGTTTTACCAGGTCTCCGCCGCCACCAAGTGTTTCGTAAACAGTTTTATTTTCATCAAGACCAGTACGCATCTGATCTACAAATACTAATTTTACAGTTGAACCAACTTTAATTTCTCCAGAATCTGGTTTTTCTCCTGTTCCAAGTCCTGCAGCTTCTGCAATCATTTTGAACAAAGTTGATTTACCAGCACCGTTTGGACCTACAATACCAACTACAGCACCTGCTGGAATATGAACACTTAAATTTTCAAAAAGAAGTTTGTCACCAAAAGATTTTGTTACATTTTCCAGATCAATTACCTGGCCACCAAGACGAGGACCTGCAGGAATAGAAATCTGTGTATCTTTAAGCTGTTTTTTAGAACCCTGAGCCATTAAATCGTTATAGCGGGTAATGTGTTCCTTGTGTTTAGCCTGACGACCTTTTGCACCCATGTGAATCCATTCCAATTCTTTCTGAATTTCTTTCTGGCGTTCAGATTCATGTTTACTTTCCATTGCTAAACGCTGATTTTTCTGTTCAAGCCAAGATGAATAATTTCCTTTGAATGGGAAACCTTCTCCACGGTCAAGTTCCAGAATCCAGCCTGCAACTTCATCAAGGAAGTAACGGTCGTGAGTAATGGCAATTACTGTTCCAGGATAATCGTGAAGATGTTTTTCAAGCCATGCAACAGTTTCAGCATCAAGGTGGTTAGTAGGTTCGTCTAATAAAAGAATATCTGGTTTCTGAAGAAGGAGACGACAAAGTGCAACACGACGGCGTTCACCTCCAGAAAGTACATCTACAACCTGTTCAGAAGGAGGGCAGCGGAGAGCTTCCATTGCTAATTCAAGGTTTGCGTCCAGATTCCATGCGTCCATAGCATCGAGTTTTTCCTGAACTTCACCCTGGCGTGCACAAAGTTTATCAATATCTGCGTCTGGATCTCCAAATGCTTCGTTAATCTGGTCAAATTCAGCAAGCAAATCTGTAATAGGTTTTACACCTTCTTTTACAACTTCCATTACAGTTTTTCCAGGTTCCAGATATGGTTCCTGTTCCAAATATCCGATTGTGTATCCAGGAGCTAAAGAAGTTTCACCAGTATAGTCTTTATCTATTCCTGCAAGAATTTTAAAAAGGGAAGATTTTCCGGCACCGTTAGAACCAAGTACACCAATTTTTGCACCGTAATAATATGAAATGCTTATGTCTTTTAATACAACTTTTGTTCCATAAGCTCGACCAACCCGGTCCATAGTGTAAATGATTTTTTTGTCATCAAATGTTTTTGCCATTAGTTACTCCTATTATTTCTTCTTATATTATACATTAATATTGTAAATATAAGAAGAGCGTTAAAAAATAAAACACCCATACTATATCAGCAAAAGCAAAAAGCAGATGCTGTGGTATGGGTGTTTTTTTTGTGAACTATTTTTTTGGATTAGAAAACAGTTACAACTTCACCATTTGGATATTTGTTCTGAATGTAGTTTTTAACTTTGTCTGATTTAAGGGCTTTAATAAGAGCCTGGATTTCAGCTTTGTTTTCGTTTCCAGCTTTTACTGCAAGAACGTTTACATAAGGAGAAGAAGAGTCTTCAATGAAAAGACCATCTTTGTATGCGCTTAATCCTGCAGGAATAGCATAGTTACCATTAATAACTGCTGCATCAACATCTTCTAAAACACGTGGGAGAGAAGCTGCTTCAACTTCTACAAAAGTAACTTTCTTTGTGAAAGAAATTACATCCAGTGGTGTAGCTGTTGTACCAACTCCATCAGCAAGTTTAATAATGCCTGCAGCCTGGAGTAAGAGAAGAGCACGACCTTCGTTTGTAGGATCGTTTGGAATAGCAATGCGTGCACCATCAGCAATTTCTGAAACTGCTTTAAGTGATTTTGAATAAAGAGCGAATGGTTCTACGTGAATACCAGCTGCATTTACAAGGTGGAAACCTCTTTCCTGATTAAATGATTCAAGATAAGGAATGTGCTGGAAATAGTTAGCATCAATTTCGCCAGATTCAACTGCTTCGTTTGGAATTACATAGTCATTGAATTCAATAACTTCAAGTGTGATTCCGTCTGCTTTTAAATCATCTTTAATAAGATTTAAAAGGTCAGCATGTGGTTCTGGTGTGGCACCAACTTTTAATACTCCAGGAGTAGAAGAAGTAGATTTATCTGCTTTTTTACAACCTGCCAATCCAAATGCTACAGCAAAAGCTAAAGCTAAACTTAAAATTTTTGTAAATTTTTTCATAATATTATCCTCCATAGATAAATTCATAATTAGTTTCTAAATAATAAAATTAATTTGTTAATGTGATTTGATTTGTTACCATTTGTATGGTTTTTAAGAAAGAGAAGATTCTCTTAGTTAGATAAGCTGCAGAGACGCATGACGCCGTTTCTAAAATTTTCGCGAACTAATTTTTCAAAGTACTTTGTCATTTTTGCGCCTCCTGTTTAGTTTTATTACCTATTACTTTAGTAGGAATAAATAAAAGTGTCAATATGATTTTTAAATAAAATTATCTTTTTGACATCATTTTATTTGAAATTTTGGTTCCTGCAAACTGAATAAGTGCAACCATAATAATAATTACAATAACAGAGCAAACCATAATATTTGTTCTAAAACGCTGGTAACCGTAACGAATTGCAAGGTCACCTAATCCGCCTCCACCTAAAGTTCCAGCCATTGCCGAATAACTGATTAAGTTAATTACAGTAAGTGTGATTCCCGAAATTACAGATGGAATAGCTTCTGGAATAAGAACTTTGTAAATAATCTGCCAGTTTGTAGAACCCATGGAACGGGCTGCTTGAATAACTCCAGAATCAACTTCGTTTAATGAAGTTTCTGTAATGCGTGCTACAAAAGGTGCTGCGGCAATTGAAAGAGGGATGATTGTAGGTCCTGTACCAATTGCTGTTCCAAGAAGGAGACGTGTTAAAGGTAAAAGAACAATCATAAGAATTACAAATGGGAAAGAACGCAAAACATCAATAATGCGGCTTAATACTGCATTAAAAACAGGTTTTGGTGCAATTCCAAATTTATTTGTTACGTTTAAAAGAACGCCAAGAGGGAATCCTATAATTAAAGCAAAGATTGTGGAAAGAAGAACCATAACCAATGTCTGTAATGTTGACTGACCAACTAATATTAAAATCTGCTGCATTTTATTCTCCTATTCTTTTTCTACAAGAACACCGTTTTCTTTAAAGAAGGCAATTGCTTTTTCAATTTCTGCCTGTTCCCCAGTAAAATCTACCAGCATAGTACCAATTTTTTCATCTGGAAGTTTTTGAATTCCAGCGGCAAGAATGTTGATATCTACATCAAACTTTTTACATGCCTGACTAATTAAAGGTTTTCCTGTTTTGTCGTTTACAAAATGAAGTGAATATTTTGCTTTTTCATCTGACCAGCGAACAAAAGATGTGTCAGATTTTTCTGCATTGCCTTCTTCGTTTGTGGAGATTTTAGCAAGGAAATCTTTTGTTACTTCTGATTTTGGATTAGTGAAAATATCTGAAACCAGTCCCTGTTCAACAACTTTACCATCTTCAATAACAGCAACCATATCACAGGCGTCGCGAACTACTTCCATCTGATGTGTAATCATAACAACTGTAAGGTTCATTTTTTTCTGGATTTCACGAATCAACTGAAGAATTGCTCTTGTTGTCTGAGGATCAAGGGCACTTGTTGCTTCATCACAAAAAAGAACTGTTGGTTTTGTTGAAAGAGCACGGGCAATGGCAATTCTCTGTTTTTGACCGCCACTTAAAGTGCTTATTGGAGCCGATCCACGACCTTCCAGGCCTACCAGCTTAAGCATTTCTTCTACACGTTCTTTAATCTGAGCTTTTGGCATGCCGCAAATTTCCATAGGATATGCAATATTTTTTGCGGCATTTCTTGAAGAGAAAAGATTGAAATTCTGGAAAATCATACCGATTTCTCTACGGCGAAGAATTAAATCTTTTTTTGAAAGATTATCAACACGGTCCTGGTCAAAATAAACGGCACCTTCATCTGGAGTTTCCAATAAACTGATTAATCTAACCAGTGAAGATTTGCCGGCACCACTTTTACCAATAATTCCAAAAATTTTGTTTTCTGGAATGTCCAGAGAAACATCATTTACTGCAGTAATGCTGCTGCCATCTGTTGTAGAATATGTTTTCTTTAGGTTCTGTAATTTAATCTGCATACCAATGATAATGTTGAAAAAATTGGTTTTGTTCAATAGTGCCGGGCATTTAAAAAAAGCAGCTAAAATGATAGTATTGACTTATGGCATGTTTTGAAAATATTTTATTTGATTTTGATGGAACAATCTGTGACACTTCGGAAGGGATTTTTGCTTCTATGCAGAAAGTTGTAGATTATTACAAGCTGCCTTATGGCGTAGAAGATTTTAAAAAGATGATTGGACCTTCCTTAAAAGAAAGTTTTACTACAATTTTTCATTTGCCAGAAAGTGAAGTGAATAATGCCATTAAAGTTTACCGGGATTTTTATGGAGTAGAAGGCATGTATATGTGTTCGCCTTATGATGGGGTAGAAGATCTTATTAAAAAACTTCGCAGTCTTGGTAAAAAGATTTATGTTGCAACCAGTAAGCCGGAACTTTATACAAAGCAAATAATTGAACGTAAAGGAATGACCGGATTATTCGACTTTATTGGTGGTGCAGATTTAGCAGAACAGAAACGAATAGAAAAAATTCAGGTTATAAATTATGTTCTTGTAGAAAATGGACTGGAAAGTAAAAAAGAGACCTGCCTTATGATTGGTGACCGCAATTATGATATAAAAGGCGCCCATGCAGCAGGATTTAAAGCCTGCGGAATTTTGTGGGGATTTGGAAACCGTCAGGAATTTGAAGAATGTAATGCTGATTATATTTGCGAAAAGCCTTTGGATGTTTTAAATTTAATTAAATAAAAAGCGCTGGAATATTCCAGCGCTTTTTATTTATTACATACTGCAACTGTTTTTTTGAGGTTCATCTGGGTAGGCTACAATGTAGTTTGCCTGATATTCAGCATTAAGCTGAGCCAATTCTTTTTCACCATTAATATACTTTTCGTAATCAATGCCAGAATCTCCTATGTCGCAACCACTGTCTGACCATTGGTTTATGGCATCCATAACAATCTTTCTTCGTTGTTCAGGTGTTGTGTCTTTGATTAAAATTGATTCCATATTAAACCTTTATTAATAATTAGTATCCTAATGTGTCGCCAACAAGAATAACCTTAATTCTGTCTTTAATTAATGAAACCCGTGTTACAACAATCTGGCAGCAGATGCTGTTTGTGTAACAGTCGCCGCATTTTCCAGTAACAGCACATGGTGTGTCGCAGTTTAAGCGGTTGCAGTTTGGTGGAGTAGCTTCGTTTCTAATGCGACGAATTGCATCATCAACATTTGCAACTACTTTATTCATGCCTGCTACAACAATAACTTCATCTGGTCCGTAAATAAGGTAGCAGACTCTGTTTCCACGACCATCAATATTTACAAGTTCACCATCTAAAGTAATGGCATTTGTACTCATTAAAAAGTCATCAGCATTAATCTGAAGAGCTTTAAGTTCTTTTGTTTCTTCTGGAGTTTTATAATTTTCTCTTACAATAAGTTTGTGACCAGCCGCAGTAATGGAATCTTTAAATCCATTTTCATCGATTGTCATAGAACCGCCGTATGCTACACTTTTTGAACCGTTTCCTAAAAGTTCTACAACCTTTGCCTTTGCTTCTTCAACTGTGGCACAATAAAAGCCTTTCATTTTGCGTGCTTCAAGTTTTTTAATAATAGAAGCAGCCTGATTTGCATAAAATGTCTGTCTTGGTGTTCCCATCTATATTACCTCAAGTATATTTTATATCATAAATGGGAATATTTAAACTCGTTATTTTTTAGGAGTCATGCGTACTGTTTCAATCTGTGACTTATGTCTAGATTTGAGTAACAGTGTATTTCCGTCATCTCTGTAAACATAACCAGAAGAGTTATAAGTTTCAAAGCGAGGGTCTGTACGGTATGCCATGTTGTAAATATAGATGCTTGAGAACTTAGGAATACCTTTAAAGATAACGTGGTGAATTTCTCCTTCTGGGAAGTTTATAGAAAGTACCAGATCTCCATCTTCTTTTTCTGCCTTAATAGATTCAGCACAAGTCCAAGCCCACATTAAATGATCTCCCTGTTCTATAATTTCATAGTGTGGGAAGTACCAGTTGTCATATGCGAACATTGGATACATTGTTGTAAGTGTTCTTAAGTCGAATGAGTATCCTTCAGAAAGGTAAGAATTTACAATAACACGACCTGCGCTCTTATATACAGACTGGTTAGAAATCTGTCCGTATCTAACAAGTGTTGAACCAATATCAACTGCCTGGATTACAGAAAGGAACTGATTGTTTTCTTTAAGAGTAAGAATAGAACCGTCATAATCACAAGCGGCTGTAATTTTTTCTATACATTTTTCAACTGCAGGAGCAACTAAAGAAGCAAGTTCTGACTTATAACTCTTAAGTTCTACATAAGTTTTTAAAATACCATTTACCTGAGCCAGAGTGCTTGTTTCAAGGTCTGCAGAAGCAGCAATTTTAAGAAGGTCTGCTGAATTCTGCTGTTTGCTGCTTACAATTAAACGGGCAGCAAGATTTTTAGTAGTAAATATGTCTAATGACTGTGAATTTATTGCTGTTGCAATGTCGCTGTCGCTTGCTCCAAGTTCGTTATCCAGTGTTGTGTTCATCTTAGCAAGGTTGTTAAAGTATGGAGCTGAAACATAAGTTCGTTTTTCGCTCTTCTTGAATGATGAAGGAATTTCTTCTACAGCCTGCTGATATCTTCCTTTTTCAGACATTGCGGCAACATATGCTACAGCAGAATCTTCTGTAAAGTTGTTTTCAGATATAATGTTTTTGAAAGAAGAAATCAAATTGTTTTTCAATGATGAAATTGTGTCGTTGTAAAGGTTTTCATCTGCAAGAGCAATGTCTGTTATGCTGTCAAAGCTGAATTTCTTTTCTTCTGTGTATAATGCGTAATGTGCTGTATATTCAGAGCCGTTGAATTTAATAAAGCCATCTTCAACCTGGTTTGTAGTAAAGTTCCAGGAATTTTTCTTTCCATTAAGAACAACTTTATTTCCATCATCCTTCTGAATTTTCATATTGTATGCAAAGTTATATGGGAGAAGTACAGATTCAACACCTTCTGGCATGCTGATTCCAACTGCAAGAGTAGCATTTTCTTCCTGGTCCGCAAGATCAAAAGTAAGGGCAACATCATCAGAAAAGAAGAAAGTAAAGCCCTGGCCGTCTCGTTTTTCGTAGTTCTTTAAAACAAGATTCTGTGCTTTAGATTTTCCTTCTGGAATCATTTTTACAGTATTCTGGTCGTCGCTAAAGAAATTTAAACCGTTATAGGTAACAATCAGGCTGTTTTTTAAGAAAACATCATTTTCTGGTGTTTCTTGCTTTTCAAGTGTAACCTGAAGGCCTCCAATTTTTTCAATAATAGTAGAATCTGTTCTAAATTGTAGAACAAAAATGCCGATGATTATAGCGATATCGGCTAAAAAAATAATAAGGCCTTTTCTAAATGAATGCATACTCATAATGTTTAGTTTAGATAATAATAGAAGTAATTTCAACTATAAAAAGGAATTGTCACCTTTAGCTTTGTCTTTAGGTTTCAAAAAAGGATTTATGATGAAAAAAAGCAGAGTTTTTTCAATAGGTTTATTGTTAATCGCAACCCTTGCAACTCCACTTATGGCCCAGGAAGTAGAAATTTCAGTAGAAGATCAGTTTTTCTATGATGTTGGGCAGGAAAATCAGCCACAAATGCCTTCTGATGTGGTTTTTGTACAGAATCTTCAAAATCAGTTGGAAGCAGGTTCTTTGGAAGGAGCAATAGAACTTTTTAGCAGCATGCCACAGGAACTTGCAGATAATGATGATTTAACAGTTTTACTGGCATCTCTTTATATTTCAAAAGGAGACTATTCAAACGCCATTAAAACAGCAAATCTTGTTTTAGACAAAGATTCTTCAAATTTAGAAGCAATGGAACTGGTTTCTATGGCATCTCGTGCTTCTGGTGACAGAGTAAAATATAACGAAGTGAATAAAATGATTCTTGCAAAAGATCCATATAACGCTTCTGTAAATATTATGCAGGCAGAAGATTATTCACTTTCAAAGAAATACAAACTTTCCCGTGATTCTTATAAAAAGGTTTTGAAAAAAGAACCTGAAAATGAAGATGCTCTTTATGGTGTTGCCATGACATCTTACTATCTTGATGATCTGGATAATGCAAAAGAAACTTGCGAACAGATTCTTGCAAAAGATCCTGATAATGTTCAGGCACTGGCTTTTATGGGTAAACTTTATGCCGAAAACAACAGTAATGCAAAAGCCTGTGAATATATGGAAAAAGCCCTGGAATACGGTGGCGATAATTATGATTATCTTCTTGAACTGGGACTTTATTACAAAAAAAGAAACCTTGTATCAAAATCTATTGAAGTGACAAAAAAAGCAGTTACTTTGGAACCTGATTACTTTTTAGGCTATGCTTACCTTGCCGGCATGTACGATGAAATGGATGATTTTAAAAATGCTTTGGAAAACTATCACAAAGTAATTGAAACAAATCCTGCATATTATTTTGCTTACGAAGAAACAGGTATTCTTGAATTTCACGAAGGAAATTACGACCAGGCAATCCGCATGTTTACTTTAGCAAATAATTATAGTCCAAGTTATTCATATCAGATGATGATTGCTGTTTCCTATTTGAAAAAGAAAGATACTATTAATGCAAAGAAAATCCTGGCACAGATTATGAAACCTTTAGACAGAGAATCTTTGGAATATAATATTGCCCGCTTTTTCAGTGAATCCTACAGCAAAAATGCAGAAGCTTCTATAACACAGAAACTTTCAAAAGAAGACAATAGTAATAAAAAAGGTAAAATGCTATTCTACATGGGTCTATATTACGAAATTAACGGGCTTAAAGATGTTGCAAAAGAATTCTATGCAAAAGTTACAAGCATGCAGGCTCCTATGTTTTTTGAATACAGACTTGCAGAGTGGGGAATGAAATAATGAATAAAGTGCTTAACCTTAATGGCAGAACTATTACTTTAATTGGTACAGCTCATATTAGTGCCGAAAGTATAAAAGAAGTAGAAAACACAATTACAGAAATCAAACCAGATTGTGTGGCAATTGAATTAGATGATAAACGTGCAGAAGCAATTACAAATAAAGACAAATATCGTCAGGTTGATATTGTACAGGTTTTAAAACGTAACGAAGGCTTTTTGCTTATGGCCAATTTGATTCTGGCTTCTTTTCAGAGAAGAATGGGACAGAATGTTGGTGTAAAACCTGGTGACGAAATGCTTGCCGGCATGGAAACTGCAAAAAGCATGGGTATTCCGGTTGTTATGGCTGACCGTGCAATTCAGACTACATTAAAAAGAGCATGGGCAAAAAACAGTTTCTGGGGAAAATGCAAGCTTCTTTCTATGCTTATTGCAAGTGCATTTTCTAATGAAGAATTTTCAGAAGAAGAAATTGAAGATATTAAGAATAAGAACGAAATGGATTCTATGATGGCAGAACTTTCTGACTATCTTCCAGTGGTAAAAACAGTTCTTATTGATGAACGAAATGAATACCTTGCTACAAAAATCTGGCAGGCAGAAGGAAATTCTGTTGTTGCAGTTTTAGGGGCAGGTCATTTGGAAGGCGTAGAAGAATATTTAAAAAAGCTTGCTGCAAATGAAGTAACTCCAAATCTTACTGAATATGATGTTATTCCTAAAAAATCTGCTGCAGGTAAAATTTTTGGCTGGTTGATTCCAGCTGCAATTGTTGCGCTTATTGTTGCAGGATTCATTTATGGTGGTGCCCAGCTTGGTTCACAGATGATTCTTTCCTGGGTTTTATGGAATGGTTGTTGTGCGGCCCTCTTAACTTTACTGGCGGCAGGGCATCCTTTAACAATTCTGGTTGCTTTTATTAGTGCACCAATTACTTCTTTGTGTCCGTTTATTGGTTGTGGTTTTGTAACAGCAATAGTTCAGGCTATGGTTTGTAAGCCAAAAGTAAAAGACATGGAAACTTTACAGGATGATGTTACCCTTAAAGGTTTTTACACAAACAGAATCTTAAGAGTTTTGCTGGTATTTATTTTGTCATCTTTGGGAAGTTCAGTTGCAACTTTTGTAAGTGGCGCAGATATTATTGGTAAGCTGGTAAAATAATATTGTTCTGAAATTCTGAATCAAGTTTGGAATGACACAGATTTGATTTCGGATGGTTAAATAAAAAAGGATTGGTGAAAAACCAATCCTTTTTTTATTAATACCCATCGCTCATTTCGCGGTTGGCATCTTTCTTACAAAGTTCATCGTAGACTAAAGAACGCTTACGCAAATCTTCTTTCTTTTCTTTTGGGAATGGCATGTTACGCCAGAAAATACCGCGAACATCTTTATCAAGTCGCTGTACACCTTCGCTTTCTTTTGTCATCCACAAAATATAATCTTCAATGAAGAACTCTTTTAAATCACCTTTCATTTTCAGCTGTTCAATGTGCTGATAGTACTGACCAGTTAATCCTTCTTCCATCCAGTAGTAAGAAGCTTTTTCTTTTGCAACCTGCCAGCGTAAATCGGCAACGGCTGTAAGAACTGCAATCTTTAAATCTCTTGGATACATTGGAATAATAATGCGTCCACGGCTTGTTACACGGTTATAGCGGTCAAATGGTTCCCAGCAGAAACCTCTGTCGCCATATGTTGGAACAAGAAGAACATAAGGTACAATTCTGTTTGGAATATTTTTGTGAATACGGTGGAAAACACCTGGATCAATTGATTCAACCCAGCGTAAAACTTCCAGAACATTTTCACGGGTTCCTGTACCGTTTTCTGTACAATGGTAAAATTCTCTTGTAAATAATGGGAACTGGTTACCACGGCGACCAATTGTCATTTTTGCCATCTGGCGGATTGTGTCAAATTCGGTATTAATAGCATTTGTATCTGCCTGTACCATTTCTGTACCACCATTGGCTTCTAGTTTATTCTGAACGTTATCGAAAGTTCCTTTTGCATCTCTGAATTCTGCAAGAGCTTTTGAAAGTTCCTTGTCGTTTTTAGAAAGTCTGTGAAGAAGATCAGTAATTTCTGAAAAGAGTTTTCTCTGAACTTCTGTCATACAGTTTTTGTGTGGTTCCATACCCATAATTGGGCTGTGGTCTGTAAGTGTGTCTACACGGTTTCTTAATTCAGTTTCAATCATGGCACGTTCGTTTTCTTTAATGCTCAAGATGTTTTCTGAACTCTGAAGTTTACCCGAGTTTTTAGACTGGAGCTGCATTAAACGGGCTTGTTCTGCATTTGCAGCCTGTTCTGCTGTCATATTTGCTGTTCTAACCTGCTTTTTTTCATCTGTTGCAGAGTTAGTCATTTTACCCGTTGCAATTTCTTTGAACCATTCGTCTACATAAAGAACAGGTTCATTATATTTGTTTTCGGAAATGATTTTAGAAAAGAATTCTTTCTGTTCTGGCTTAAACAAAGATGGCAAAAGAATACCAAAACGCATAAGCATTTTCTTTGAAACAGGAAGATTTGGATCTGGCATTTTTGGAGCCATGCCTCTTAAAAGTTCCCAATATGCAGTTACAATCTGCTGGCGGTAAACGGCTCTGTCTTTTGAATCTGTACAAGTAAGATACTTTGAAAGAATCTGATGTACACGCTGTGCAGAAGCATTTTCACCGGTGAGAGTATTTTTATAGTATTTTGGATCGTCGTAAGTGTCTTCTGGAAATTCAAGAAGTTTATTTTCAATTTTGTCAAAACCAGTACGGCTTAAGTCAACTTCGTGAATAGAAAGTTTTCTTGGAGCTGCATCTGTTCCGTATATGTCTACATTATCTGCAGAAAAACCTTTTGAAAGTTTTAATGCCTGATTTGGAGCTTTATATTCTTCAACTGGAGCCGAAGTTGCACTAGAAAGAAGTGCTGCAATTTCAGGATCAAGTTCTGTATCATTCATAAAAATACCTCTTAGACTTTATAAACTATAATTATAACATGGCAACTTTTTATTAGCAATTAAATGCCCTTTGTGCCTGTTTTATTCTTTTCGCTGTCTTATTGTATATTCGTAAAAACCTTTGTTTTTAAGTTCTTTTTCGGTCTGTGCAACTTTTTCTGCAGGGACCGCTTTTATAACAACTCTTACAACTCCAGTAGATTTTACTGTCTGGAATACTACATCTTTAAAACCTGCTTTTTTAAGGCTTTGGGCTCTTTTGTTTGCATTTTCCTTTGAAGAAAAAGCGCCTACCTGAATGTCCCAGTAAGTGCCTGCCGCCCTAACCACTGGTTTAGAAGTGCTGCTTGAAGTGTTAGTTTTGTTTGTGGTTGTAGAAGTGTTTCCTTCCAGTTTTGCCATCATCAGTTTGGCTTTTGCAGCTGTCTGAACGCTAAGTTTTGTATTAGGCCCCATTTTTACAATTTCAAGGCGCACTTTAGCTGTTCCGCTTTTTATCATATCAAGTTTAACTGCGGCTGCTTTTGAAAGATCTATTTCTCTACCAACAACAAAAGGGCCTCTATCATTAACCCTTACATCAACCTGTTTTCCATTGGAAAGATTTGTTACTCTAATAACTGTATCAAATGGAAGTGACTTATGTGCGCAGGTTAAAGAATACATATTAAAGTATTCACCATTGGAAGTTCTTTTTCCATGGAACTGTTCTGCGTAGTAAGAGGCAGTAACTTTCTGCTTGTAAACTGAAAGTGCAAAAACGTTGCTGCATAAGGCAATGAGGAATATAAGAATTAGGCCTTTTTTTATTTCCATGAAATAATTATCGGCTTAAATTCAGGTTTGCAACAGTACCGCCTTTCAACATTCTTCCACTAATTGTTAAAGGAGATATAGTTTGTAAAGATTTTTCTTCTATGGATTTTATAAGAAGTGATGCCATCTGTTTTCCAATTTCTATACCATCCTGTTCAAAAGTGGTAAGAGGAGGAAGCAGCATGGAAGTAAGCATAATGCCGTCGTAACCAACAATGCTTATGTCTTTTCCAATTTTTAGACCTTTTTTGTTTATTTCCTGAATTCCGCCAAGTGCAGAATAATCATCTGGGAAAAAGATGCAGGTTGGTGGTTCTGGTAAAGACAGAAGCTGTAAAGTAGCCTGTGCACTGGATTTTGGATCGTGATAGCGGCCTTGTACAAGATACTCTTTGGGAACTTTTATATTGTTTTCCTGCAAAATCTGAAGAAAGCAGGCTTTTCGTTCTTTGGTTACAAGGGTGTCTTCTCCATAAATCATGGCAATTTTTTTGTGACCGTTTTGAATAACAAACCTTGTTAATTCTGACATGCCCTGTTTGTTATCGCTTAGAATGGAAATATGTTTTGCATCATAACTGTAATCTAGTGTTGCAGTTGGAATGCCAGATTTAATTAACTGCTGAAGATCTGGGCGGGTAAAATCGGCTGATAAAATAACAATGCCGTCAAAGTTTTTGCCCATAATGTGCTTATAGTAGTCGTAGGTTGAATTTGTGCCGGGACCTGTAAAAGTAACATCGAAATTGTGTTCCTGAGCTGCCTGCTGAAGTCCGCTTATAATTTTTGCAAAATACTGGTGCTGGAATCCGCTGCCGGTTTTATCTTCGAAAATTACACCAATGTCGTTGGTTCTGTTTGTTCTTAGGGTTCTGGCTGCAATGTTAGGGTGATATCCCATTTCCCGGGCTTTTTCCTGAATAATTTTTATGGTTTCGCTGCTTATTTCGCTGCTGCCCTGCAAAGCCTTACTTACTGTAGAAAATGAAACATTACATTCTTTTGCAATATCTTTTAGAGTTACCATAAAATATCCTTATATTCTTGTATGATATGGTAATAGGAATTGAAAAAAAGTACAACCTAAATCGTTTTCGTAAACTTAATACAATGGCGTTTGTTATTTAAATTTTCTTGAAAATTGACCTTTTTTTTACTATATTTATATAGGTATTATTTTACATTTTTTTAGGAGCATTTAATGAAATCTATTTACGGTTCTCCACTTTTAGATGATGAAGAAAACGAAGAAAAGAAAGCTAAAACACCAGATGCTTTTTCAGACAGATTTTTAAAAACAAGACAGATTATTCTTACTGGCGAAGTTAATAAAGAACTTGCAGATCAGATTGTAAGACAGTTACTTATTCTTGATACAGAAGATGAAACAAAACCAATTTACATGTACATAGACTCACCAGGAGGAGATGTAGATGCTGGTTTTGCTATTTTTGATATGATTCGTTTTGTAAAAGCGCCAGTTTATTTAATTGGAATGGGGCTTATTGCTTCTGCTGCTACATTGATTCTTCTTGCAGTTCCAAAGGAAAAACGTTTTGGTCTTCCAAACAGCCGCTATCTTATTCACCAGCCATTAGGTGGAATGCGCGGTGTTGCTACAGACATTGAAATTTATGCAAAAGACATGGAAAAAATCCGTGCTAAAATTAACCAGATTATTGCAGATGGTACTGGTACTGCTTTGGAACAGGTTACAAAAGACACAGACCGTGACTATTGGTTAGACAGCGATGAAGCTGTTAAATACGGATTAATTAACTCTATCATTTCTAAAAGAGCTGACTTGCAGAAATAATTATGAAGTTTGAACTTACCGAAAGCCTTGAAAATGAAATTAAAACAGCCCTTGAAAATCAGGATGCAAAATTTCTGGTAGATGCAGGGGCGGGTTGTCTTGTACAGGCAGACGGTGAAAATAAAAGTGATAATATCCAGTTTTATGAATTACCTGCATGGAATTCTGCAAATGGTTTTAAGCTGAGAGAAGATTTTGTTTCTGCTCTTAATGCGCCAATTGCAAAAGAAGAACTGCAGGAAGTTTTACATTCTGGTAGGGGGGTATTTAAGAACTTTAGATTAATATTAAAAAAGTATCCTGAAGTTGAAAAGAAATGGTTCCTTTACAAAAATCAGGTATTGGGACTTTATATCAACAATTGGTATAACGAATTGCGTGAAATATGGGGACTTGAAAAATTAGATTATATCCCCGAATCCGATGAATATTTGGTTCATGATGATTTTACATTTGTAGATTACGATTCGGATGTTGATAACGAAAACATTGTCCAGCAATTAAACGCATTTTTTTCAGGTGAAGGGGAAGATCTTCCAGAAGAACTAAGAGCTGCTTTTTTTGAAATATGGAAACAGGGTTTTATTACCGCTGAATCCAAAGGCCAGACAGGCATTATCTGTCGTAGTCTTTCTGATGATTTTGCAGGATGTATAACAGCTTCACCAGTGCCAGGCAAACAGGACGATATTATGATGTTAACTACACTTTTTGTTCCTGTTAATTTCCGTGGACTTGGAATCGGTACAGAATTACTTTCAATGTATCTTACACAATTGAAGGAAAACGGAAAAAAATGGATTTTAATGCCTAACACAATTACAACGGATATCATTCGGCCTTTATTAATAGGTACAGGCTTTAAGAAAGTAGGATCCGTATATGCAGCTTTACTGCAATAGAAAAGGCATAAGGCTGACACATTTTTTATTTTTTATATAGGAGTAAATTACAATGGGTTACAACAACTATAACCGTGGCTTTGAAATTAACGAAGATAAAACTGCAGATTTATTAACAAGTGCAGTTGAAAAAATTACAACAGAAGAAGATATCGACACACTTACAGAACTTATTAAACTTTTTAAAAAGAATGTTCCTTTAACACGTCGTAAGTATGTTACAGCTTATTTGCTTAAAGAAACATTAAAGCACTATCATTCTTTCAACAAGAACAACAGAAACAATCAGAAAAATCATTCTAGAGATGATTCAAAATCATATAAAAATGAATACAAACAGTCTTCTAAAGCAGAAAAGGCTGTAGAAAATACATTAGTAGAAACAGAAGAAAAACCAAGACACCCAAGAGTAGAAATTGATCCAGATAAAGCTACTTCAATTTTTATCAGCATCGGTAAAAACCGCCGTGTTTATCCAAGAGATTTAGTTGGAATTATTATTGCTATTGCTGGAATTGACAGAGAAAGAATTGGTGACATCAAAGTTCTTGCTAACTATTCTTTTGTTCAGCTTTATACAGAAGATGCTCAGACAG
>JAKSTH010000034.1 GCA_024402655.1 Treponema sp.
TTTTTGCATCATCGTCTTTAAGAATTAATACAGTTCTTTCATCTTTAGCAAAATTATTAAGAATTGTTACTAAATCTTTTGTTTTTCCACTTTCTACAGTGAAATCTTCAACAACTGTAAGTCTTTCACCCTGAGCATGTGCACTCAAGATAGTTTTCATAGCAAGTCTCTTTTCCTGTTTAGGAATTGAGTAAGAAAAATCTCTTGGTTTTGGTCCAAAAATTGTACCACCACCTACTGTAATTGGAGATTTTTTATCACCACGACGTGCGTTACCTGTACCTTTCTGATTGTATGGTTTGTTATTTGAACCATGAACTTCAGCACGACCTTTTGTACAAGCTGTACCAACACGTTTATTTGCTAATTCATTTGTAATTGCGTAATAAATTACGTCGTCATTTACTGGAAGACCGAATACTTTTTCATCAAGTGTGATTGTACGCAGTTCTTTACCAGAAGTTGAATATACTTTCTTTTCCATATCCTATCTCCTGACTATTTCTTTACTGCAGACTTAACGATGAGAGTACAGTCCTTATTTCCAGGAACAGCACCGCGAACCATAATTACTTTTAATTCTGGATCAACTTTAACGATCTTCAAATTCTGAATAGTAATTCTTTTGTTTCCCATGTGTCCAGGAAGCTTAATATTCTTAAAGCTGTGTCCTGGTGTAGTACATTCACCTGTACCACCTGGCTCACGATGGAATTTAGAACCATGAGTAGCACGACCACCATGGAAGCCCCATCTCTTCATTACACCCTGGAAACCTTTACCTTTTGATGTTGCAGTAACGTCTAAGAAACGTACTCCGTCAAAAAGTTCAATACCAACAGCATCTCCAACGTTTACTTCTTTTTCAAAGTTACGGAATTCTTTCAAATTACGTTTTGGAGTGATGTTTTCTGGGAATTGTCCGGCATATGCTTTGTTTGCTTTAGATGCTTTCATATCATCTAAACCAAGAACAACTGCATCGTAACCGCAATTTTCCTTTGCTTTTTTGGCAACGACAACGTTTGGTTCGACCTGGATCACGGTTACTGGTGTAAGATTACCGCTTTCGTCGAAAATCTGTGTCATTCCAACTTTTTTTGCAATCAGACCTTTCATTCTGATATTCTCCTATAGGATTTTAGCATTGGGAAACTAAAAATCCTTCTTTATTTTTCTAGGCCGCCATCCCAGATCCAAGGGGACCGTACCTTATTTTAAGCCCGAAGGCTATTTTTTTTATTACTGCTTAACTTCTACTTCAACGCCAGCAGGAAGTTCAAGCTTCATTAATGAATCCATAACATCCTGTGATGGGTTCATAATATCAATAAGACGTTTGTGTGTACGCATTTCAAACTGTTCACGTGATTTTTTGTTTACGTGTGGTGAACGCAATACAGTAATCTTATTAATTCTTGTTGGAAGAGGGATTGGTCCCGAAACCTTTGCTCCAGCTTTCTGTACAGTCTGTACAATAGCTTTTGCGCTCTGGTCGATCAGTTCTACATCAAATGCACGAAGTCTGACACGAATCTTTCCATTAGCCATTTAATTTAACTCCTTTTTTCACAACGAAAGGACCAGCAATTGATCCTTTCGTTTGAAAAAAAACTAAAAACTATTCAATAATTTTTGTTACCTGACCAGAAGCGATTGTGTGACCGCCTTCACGGATAGCAAGTTTAAGACCTTCATCCATAGCAATTGGGTGGATAAGGTTACCGATAACTTTTACGTTATCACCTGGTTTTACCATGTCTGTTCCAGCTTCCAATTCAATAGTACCTGTAATATCTGTTGTACGGAAGTAGAACTGTGGACGATATCCAGAGAAGAATGGTGAGTGACGTCCACCTTCTTCTTTAGAAAGAACGTAAAGCTGTGCTTCGAATTTTGTATGAGGTGTGATAGAAGCTGGCTTAGCCAAAACCTGACCACGAACAACATCTTTCTTTTCAACACCACGGAGGAGGATACCAACGTTATCACCAGCCATACCAGAATCAAGTGTTTTCTGGAACATTTCGATACCTGTTACAGTTGTATCAGCTGTTGGGCGAATACCTACGATCTGTACTGGATCGTTCATGTTTACGATACCGCGTTCAATTTTACCTGTAACTACAGTACCACGACCAGAGATTGTGAAGATGTCTTCAATTGGCATCAAGAATGGTTTCTGATCATCACGAACTGGATCATCGAACCATGTATCCATAGCCTGGAGCAATTCTTCGATACAAGCTGTGTTAGCTGGATCAGAAGCTTCGTTCAAAGCTTTGAATGCTGAACCTTTAATGATTGGTGTATCACCAGAGAATCCGTATTCCTGAAGAGTATCTTTTACTTCTTCTTCTACGAGCATTAACATTTCTTCATCGCCGTCGAGCATATCAACTTTGTTTAAGAAAACGATAATCTTTGGTACACCTACCTGACGAGCGAGCAACAAGTGTTCGCGTGTCTGTGGCATAACTGAGTCTGGAGCAGATACTACGAGGATAGAACCATCCATCTGAGCAGCACCAGTAATCATGTTTTTAATGTAGTCAGCATGTCCTGGACAGTCGATATGAGCATAGTGTCTCTTGTCTGACTGATATTCCAAGTGACGAGTATTGATTGTAATACCACGTTCCTTTTCTTCTGGAGCGTTATCAATTTCATCGTACTTAAGAACTTTATCACCATATTTGTTTCCACAATATGTAGTGATAGCTGCTGAAAGTGTAGTCTTACCATGGTCTACGTGACCAATAGTACCAACGTTCATGTGAGGTTTAGTTCTAACGAACTTCTCCTTTGCCATGTTTTTCTCCTTGCCAGAAAACTCTTTCATCTGGCATATTTATTTTTATGTGTTGCACTTTAAGCCAGAACGCAAAACTTCTTCACTAAGAAGTATATGCATTCGCAGACACAATAATTACTGAGACAAGATATGATTGATTGTAGGGATAGATAAGTTTCATTATAAACATTCCATATTTTCGAAATGCTCTAACCCGGTACCACCGATCATTATCACCGTCACTTGACAACTGGTTTGGTATATTCGAGTTTTGTCGCTGAAGGACCGTCAGAAACCCAAACCTGTTATCTTTGTACACTAACAGTAAAACAAGAAGTTTTTAGGGCCGTATATTCCTGAAAATCATTTCTGATTAGCTTTACGGATACACCAGTTTTTCAACAATTCTGCTGAAATCTGCCTGACTCTCAAAGAACCCAA
Organism: Treponema sp.; assembly: GCA_024402655.1. Taxonomy (GTDB): domain Bacteria; phylum Spirochaetota; class Spirochaetia; order Treponematales; family Treponemataceae; genus Treponema_D. Next base: position 3,236 of record JAKSTH010000034.1, read on the forward strand.
TTACTGTTAAATATAAACAGACTAGTCTCTAATTTATACACTTTTTAGATTTTTTATTCAAGACCATAAAACCTATTTTGGCAAAAAAAATGGGATATCCTAAAAGAATATCCCATTATAATCAGAAAAGCATTTCTACCATCTGTAGTGAGCAAAAGCTTTGTTAGCTTCAGCCATTTTGTGTACATCTTCACGTTTCTTGTAAGCTGTACCAGTATTGTTATAAGCATCCAAAAGTTCAGATGAAAGTGTATCAGCCATTCCGTGACCACTTCTGTTACGAGCTGCATCAATGATCCATCTCATAGCAAGAGCTTCACGACGTGATTCACGAATCTCCATTGGAACCTGATATGTAGCACCACCAACACGGCGAGATTTAACTTCTACCATTGGTTTTACATTTTCAAGTGCCTTTAAAAGAACTTCAAGTGGATCCTTGTCAGTTTTAGCTTTAAGGTTATCCATTGCCTGGTAAATGATTTTCTGGCAAGTTTCTTTCTTACCATCAAGCATCATACGGCAAACAAATTTTGAAACAACTTTTGAGTTGTATTTAACGTCTGGCAATAATGGACGTTCGATTGATTTCTTATGTCTTCCCATCTTAGTCCTCCATTAAGCCTTAGGTCTCTTAGCACCATATTTAGAACGACCGCGTTTACGATCTTCAACGCCAAGAGTATCTTTTGTACCACGAATAATGTGATAGCGTACACCAGGAAGGTCCTTAACACGACCACCACGTACTAATACTACTGAGTGTTCCTGCAAGTTATGTCCAATACCTGGAATGTATGCAGTAACTTCAATACCATTTGACAAACGAACACGAGCAATCTTACGAAGAGCTGAGTTTGGTTTTTTTGGTGTCTGAGTCATAACACGTGTACATACACCGCGTTTCTGTGGACAAGACTCAAGTGCGGGAGCTTTTGTTCTGTTCGCAGCAGATTTACGACCCTGACGGATTAATTGATTTATTGTAGGCATCGCCTATTCTCCTATTACTATTCCGGTCAGCACCCCGGAAGAAATTAACGAAAAATATGTTCTAAAAATATACAAAATTCCAAAGCAAGATGTCAATTGCCTGCTTTGGAATTTGTTTATCTTTTAGTCATTTTCTTCTGAATCATAAGCAGTTTCTTCTACTACAGATTCAGTTTCTTCTTCCTGACGACGGCGTTCAAGGATTTCATTCATCTGAATATCTAAATCTTTATCTCCATCATCAAAAAGTTTAATGTCTTTATAATTCTTAATACCAGTACCAGCAGGAATCATGTGACCAATTGCAACATTTTCCTTAATACCGTGTAAACCATCAACTGCACCAGAAATAGCAGCGTTTGTAAGAACTTTTGTTGTTTCCTGGAATGACGCAGCAGAAATGAATGAATCTACATTCAAAGATGCTTTTGTAATACCCTGGAACATTGGACGACCAATAGCTGGCTGACCACCTTCATTAATTACACGCTGATTTTCTTCGTGGAACTTATACTTATCAACCTGCTGTCCAAAGATAAATCTTGTATCACCAACGGCTACAACTTCTACCTTTCTAAGCATCTGACGAACGATAATACCAATATGTTTATCATTGATTTCTACACCCTGTGTACGATAAACGCCCTGGATTTCATCCATCAAGTAATTCTGCAAAGCATTTTCACCAAGAATTGCAAGTACATCCTGTGGAATTGGAGCACCTGCACACAATGGTTCACCAGCTTCAACTTTATCACCATCACGAACAATCATACGTTTTGACATTGAAACAAGATGTTCAAATACTTTACCGAATTCGTCTTCGATAGTAACAATTCTCTTACCTTTAGTAATACCCTTGAATTTAACTGTTCCAGAAATCTGAGCAAGTACACAAGGAACTTTTGGTTTACGAGCTTCGAACAATTCAGATACACGTGGAAGACCACCAGTAATATCGTTTGATTTAACAGCTTCTTTTGGAATCTTAGCAAGCATATCACCGGCTTTTACAGGAGCTTTATCTTCTACAGAAAGGTTAGCACCTGCTGGCAGATAATATGTACCCATTTCATTACCAGCTTCATCTGTAATAAAGATTCTTGGCTGTTTTACATCAAGGTGGAGGTCAGAAATAATTCTTTCTGTCAAACCTGTCTTAAGGTCTGTTTTTACTTCCAATGTAGAACCTTCAATAATATCTTCGAAGTGGATATATCCATCGCTTTCAGCAAGAATTGGTTCAAAGTACTGTTCGAACTTACCAATTGCGTCGCCTTTCTTAACAATGTCACCTGCTTTAACGTAAATAGTAGAACCATTTGCAATAGCAAGTTTCTGTTCTTTACTTACAAGGTAAAGTACATTGTCTTTAATAATGATAGAACCGTTTGCAGAAGCAACAACTTCTTTACCATTCTGAGTAATAAGTGGACTACCACGCATTACTTTGTCGCCATCCTGTACAAGTACTTTATCTGAAGAACCAATATTCATTTCATCAAGAATACGGATTACAACCATAGTACCTTTACGAGTAAACAACCAGTTACCATCTTTTTCTACGTGTGTACCAGCAATATCTTTGATGAAAGCATTGAACTTAAGAACAATTCTATCATCATCTGTAGCTACATCCGCAGTACCACCAGAGTGGAATGTACGAAGTGTAAGCTGTGTACCAGGCTGACCAATTGACTGAGCGGCAATAATACCAACTGCTTCACCAATTTCTACAATCTTATTGCGGGCAAGGTTTTTACCGTAACATCTTACACAAATACCGTGTTTAGCTTCACAAGTAAGTACTGTTCTAAGTTTTACTTTTTCAACACCAGCATCTTCAATTTTTGCTGCCATGTCTTCATCAATATACTGATTTACATCGCAAAGAAGTTCGCCAGTAATTGGGTGAACAACACGTTCAATAGTAAAGTGACCTACAATTCTATCTTTAAGGTGTACTTTAATATCATCACCATCTTTGATTGCTGCATAATCAATACCGTTGATTGTACTACAATCTTCTTCATTAATTACTACATCCTGAGCAACATCAACAAGACGACGAGTCATGTAACCAGCATCGGCTGTTTTAAGCGCTGTATCAGAAAGACCTTTACGAGCGGCGTTAGTAGAAATGAAGTATTCGATAACCGAAAGACCTTCCTTGAAGTTTGCACGAATTGGAAGTTCGATAATCTGACCATTAGGTTTAGTCATCAAACCACGCATTGCGGCAAGCTGAGAAATCTGACCACGAGAACCGCGGGCACCAGATTTAGCCATCATCCAGATAGTGTTGAAACCATCTTTATCTTTTTCAAGGTTGTCCATCATGATCTTTGTGAGCTGTTCATTAGTTCTAGACCAGATGTTAGTTACCTTATTATAACGTTCATCAGAAGTAATAAGACCTTTGCTTGCTTTAGCAATTACTGCATCAACTTCAGCATTTGCTTTTTCAATCATATCTTTCTTAACTTCTGGAACAAGAATATCATCCATACAAAGTGTTGCACCGTAGAATGTAGCGTTTTTGTAACCTACATCTTTGATTGCATCGTGCATCTGAATTGTGAGCCATGAGCCTTTTGTATGATATACATGTTCGATCATTGCTTTAAGTGATTTGTCGAACATCTGGCGGTTTACATAATCAACACCTTCTGGCATTGCTTCATTGAATGCAAGACGACCAGCTGAAGTTTCAATTAAATCACCTTCATTAAAGTCCTGAGTTCCGCTTACAAATTCTTCATCACCCTTTACTTTAAGAGCTTTAGAATTGAAAGATGCTTTTGGAGCTGGAACTTTAATTAAAGACTGCCATTCAATATTTCCACTTTCTGCAGCAAGGCGAACTTCATCAGGAGAACTAAAGCGTTTTCCAGTTCCTTTTGCATTAGGTTTAATAGCAGTCATGTAGTAAATACCAAGAACCATGTCCTGAGATGGAGCAACGATTGTATTACCGTTAGCTGGGTCAAGCAAGTTTCTTGCAGAAAGCATAAGTGTCCAACATTCCATCTGAGCTGCATGTGTCAAAGGAACGTGAATAGCCATCTGGTCACCATCGAAGTCGGCGTTGAAAGCTTTACAAGCTAAAGGATGAAGTTTAAGAGCTTTTCCTTCAACAAGTACAGGTTCGAAAGCCTGAATACCAAGACGGTGAAGTGTAGGAGCACGGTTAAGCATAACTGGGTGTTCTTTAACTACTTCATCAAGAATAGCAAATACTTCAGGAGATTCCTGTTCTACAAGCATTTTTGCTTTCTTAATATTAAATACTACATCTTTATCAACAAGTTTCTTCATCAAGAATGGTTTGAACAATTCAAGAGCCATTTTTGTAGGAAGACCACACTGCCAGAGTTTCAATTCTGGACCTACTACGATTACAGAACGACCAGAGTAGTCTACACGTTTACCAAGAAGGTTCAAACGGAAACGACCCTGTTTACCTTTAAGTAAGTCAGAAATTGATTTAAGAGGACGGTTTGAAGCACCTTTAACAGCACGTTTACGTTTTGTATTGTCAAACAATGCATCAACAGCTTCCTGAAGCATACGTTTTTCGTTACGAATAATGATGTCTGGAGCTGACAATCCCTGTAATTTGTCCAAACGGTTATTACGGTTAATAACACGACGATACAAATCATTTAAGTCTGATGTTGCGAAACGACCGCCATCAAGCTGAACCATTGGGCGCAACTCAGGTGGAATAACTGGAATTACATCAAGAATCATCCAAGATACTTTGTTTCCAGAAGCACGGAAGTTTTCAACAATTTCAATACGGCGAAGTAATCTCTTATCAGATTTAGAACCTTTTTCAATCATTTTTGAACGAAGTTCTGCAGCCAATGCATCAAGATCAAGACCGTCAAGTAAAGTCTTAATAGCTTCAGCACCCATATCTGCATGGAATGCGTTACCATAGTGATCCAAAGCATTCTGATATTCTTCTTCAGAAAGAAGCTGCATCTTTTTAAGATCAGTGTCACCTGCATCAATTACAATATATTTTTCATAGTACAAAACAGAACGGAGTGCTGCTACCTGAAGATCAAGAAGAAGACCCATACGGCTTGGTACTGAACGGTAATACCAAATGTGGCTTACTGGAGCTGCAAGTTTGATATGACCTGTTCTTTCACGGCGTACTTTGAAATGAGTAACTTCTACACCACAGCGGTCACAAATTACACCCTTATAACGGATTGATTTGAATTTACCACAGTAACATTCCCATTCTTTTGTTGTACCGAAAATTCTTTCACAGAACAAACCGTCTTTCTCTGGACGAAGTGTTCTATAGTTTATAGTTTCAGGTTTTTTAACTTCACCATAAGACCATGAAATAATAGTTTCTGGAGAAGCCAGTTTAATTCTTAAGCTGTCAAAATCCTGTACATCACGCATTTGCATCCTCCTTGTCAAAACCGGAAGCATTTTTTTCAATCAATTCCTGATCTCTTTCTGTAAGAGCAATCTGTTTACCCTTAGCATCATAAATAGTGAAATCAAGAGCCAAACCACGAAGTTCCTGAACCAAAACGTTGAATGATTCTGGAATTCCGATTGGAGATGATGGATCACCCTTTACGATAGATTCGTAAATCTTAGAACGACCATTCATATCATCAGACTTAATTGTCATCATTTCCTGTAATGTGTTTGCAGCACCGTAAGCTTCGAGAGCCCAAACTTCCATTTCACCAAGACGCTGACCACCGAACTGAGCTTTACCACCAAGTGGCTGCTGAGTAACAAGTGAGTAAGGACCTGTTGAACGAGCGTGCATCTTATCATCAACAAGGTGATGAAGTTTAAGATAGTAAATTACACCAACGAAAATTGGATTTACAAAAGCTTCACCTGTTCTACCATCATGTACAACCTGTTTACAGCTTCTTGGAAGACCAGCTTCTTCAAGTTTATCTGCAATCTGTTTCTGTGATGGAGACTGGAATACTGGTGATTCAAAGAACTGATTCAAATATTTACCAGCAATACCAAGTTCAGATTCCATAATCTGTCCAATGTTCATACGAGAAGGTACACCAAGTGGGTTCAAACATACATCAAGTGGAGTACCATCTTCCAAGTATGGCATATCTTCAATTGGTAAAATACGAGAAACAACACCTTTGTTTCCGTGGCGACCAGCCATCTTATCACCTTCACGTAACTTACGTTTGTTAGCAATAAGAACTTTAACAACTTTATCAACACCAGGATTCAAGTCATCACCATTAATACGGCTTAACTGCTGGATATCGATTACAATACCTTCTACACCATGTGGAACATGAAGTGAACTGTCGCGAACTTCTTTAGCTTTTTCACCAAAGATAGAGTTCAAAAGTTTAAATTCTGGAGTTGTTTCAGTTTCTGATTTTGGAGTAACTTTACCAACAAGAATATCACCAGAACGAACTTTAGAACCAATACGGATAATACCTTCGTTATCAAGATTAGCAAGTGCTTTTTCTGAAGTATTAGGAATATCACGTGTAATTTTTTCTGGTCCTAATTTTGTTTCACGAATTTCTACTGAGTATTCTTTGATATGGATAGATGTATACATATCTTCACGAACAACTCTCTGTGAAATCAATACGGCGTCTTCATAGTTATAACCATTCCAAGGTACGAATCCTACTAAAAGGTTTCTACCAAGTGCAAGTTCACCATTGAATGTTGCAGGACCATCTGCAAGAACACTACCCTTTTCAACTTTTTCACCAACTTCTACTGTTGGACGCTGATGATAACAAGTATCCTGGTTAGTTCTCTGATATTTCAAAAGTGTGTAAGTATCAACGTCATCTGAGCCGTCAACCTTTACTTTTACTGTGTCACTTGAAACATAAGAAACAACACCGGCACGGTTAGCTTTTACAAGAACACCTGAATCGTATGCTGTTTTTCTTTCCATACCAGTACCAACATGAGGTGGTTCTGGGAATAACAAAGGAACACCCTGACGCTGCATGTTACAACCCATGAGGGCACGGTTAGCATCGTCGTGTTCAAGGAATGGAATTAAAGATGCTGATACAGAAATTACCTGACGTGGAGAAACGTCGATGTACTGTACATCCATTGGAGAACGCTGTGTATAGTCACCATGGCGACGACAAGGAATTGTTTCTGTTGGGAATGAACCGTCAGATTTAAGACCTTCGACAATCTGTCCAATGTAATATTTATCTTCTTCCATAGCAGTAAGATATTCAACTTTATCTGTTACCTTACCGTTTTCTACTTTACGGAATGGAGCTTCAAGGAAACCGTAATCATTGATTTTTGTGAACATAGCCATTGAAACAATAAGACCAATGTTTGGACCTTCAGGAGTTTCAATAGGACACATACGACCATAATGTGAATAGTGTACGTCACGAACTTCGAATCCGGCACGGTCACGAGAAAGACCACCAGGACCAAGAGCGTTCAAACGACGTTTATGTGTAAGTTCAGCAAGAGGGTTTACCTGATCCATGAACTGAGAAAGCTGTGATGAACCAAAGAATTCTTTAATAGATGCAACGATAGGTTTAATAGAAATTAAATCCTGTGGTTTCATTGTATCTGTTTCTTTAAGACTCATTCTTTCTTTAGCAATGCGTTCCATGCGGGCAAATGCAGACTTTAACTGAATAGTCATTAATTCGCCAACAGAACGAACACGACGATTACCTAAGTGGTCAATATCATCAATCTGTTCTTCACCAATGTAAACTTTAATAAGAGTTTTCATTGTGTTGATAATATCGTCTTTAATAAGAGTGAAGTCTTTTACATCATCTTCGTAACCGAATTTCATGTTCAACTTATAGCGACCAACACGACCAAGGTCATAGCGGCGTTCAGAGAAGAACAATGAGTTCAAATCTTTTTCTGCCTGATCTACAGTCATTGGTTCACCAGGCTGAAGAATAGCATATACAGCTGCAAGACAGTCTTCTTTAGTTGGTTCGTTATCTACTGAACCTTCTTTTACGAATTTAACTTCTTCTCTTTCAAAACAGTTGATAATCATCTGTGAATCTAAAGAAGTATTTTCGCCGTTACCTGTGCTTGTGTTAAATCTGATTACGCAGATTTTTTCAATATTGTTAGCAACAAGTTCATCAACATCATGTGGATGAAGTTTTGTACCGGCATTAAAGAGACGTTTTTCTTCGCCGTTTTCATCTTTAATGATGATTGCATCTGCTAAAACTTTATCAACCAAAGCTTCTTTTGAAGCAGTGTCAGTTTTAACATCAATATCTTCTACATCGTAGAAGCAGCGAATAATTTCTTCACGAGTACTGTAACCAAGAGCACGAAGGAAGATAGTTCCTAAGATTTTCTTTTTGCGGTCAATTTTTGCGAAGATTAATTCTTTTTTCTGATCGATTTCAAATTCCAACCATGAACCACGGTATGGAATGATACGAGATGAGTAAACACCCTTATCGTGACAGAAAATTACACCAGGAGAACGGTGAATCTGTGATACAACAACGCGTTCTGCGCCATTAATAACGAATGTACCACGATCTGTCATGAGAGGAATATCTCCCATGTATATATCTTTCTGGAGAATTGCTCCAGTGTTAAGGAAGTTCAAACTAATCTGAGCTTTTAAAGGTACAGAATAAGTTAATCCTTTCTTTTTACATTCAATTTCGGAAAATTTAATATTATCCCAATCTAATTCATAGAAATTATATTCCAGAACCATATCACCATTAGGACTTTCGATTGGGAAAGTAGAAGTAAATACGTCCTGAAGGCCCTGCTGTAAAATTTCTTTCTTGTTTTTTAAGGCATCAGCCTGAAGAAAGCTTTCATAAGATGCTGTCTGGATAGCAATAAGATTTGGTACATCCATAAAGTTCTGAATATCTTTACCGATGTACTGACGGTTGATAGTCCGTGTTTTCGCGAACATCATTTCCCCCTGATAAAAGTTTCGGTTTATATCTGCTACATACTAGAAACTCTGTACAGCACAGAAAAAACCTACTGTGTCAATGATTTGACAAAATGTACTTAATACGACTAAAGGGGATACCCAAAGAAATTAACCTCTGGGCATCCCCTATATATAGTTTCTAAGCAATGAAACTATTATTTTTTGCTAGCTTTACCACCAGCTGCTTCAACTTTCTTAATCATGTCGTCAGCGTCAGCTTTGCTTACGCCTTCTTTAAGAACTTTTGGAGCACCTTCAACCAAAGCTTTTGCTTCACCAAGACCGAGACCTGTGATTTCGCGAACTGCTTTGATAACTGGGATTTTCTGAGCTGCGTCGAATGATTCGAGTGTTACTGTGAATTCAGTCTGTTCTTCAGCTGCTGCACCGCCAGCTGCTGCTGGACCTGCTGCTACTGCTACTGCTGCTGTAACACCAAATTTTTCTTCCATTGCTTTTACGAGTTCTGAAACTTCGAGAACTGACATAGCTGCGATTGTGTCAAGAATTTCTTCTTTTGTAACTGCCATATTGTCTTCCTTACAATAAATATTTTTATTTTCCACCTAAGTGGCTGCGGGTATTTCCTCAACTGAGTACTTTCCGCTTAAACCCGGACAGTCGACAGTTATGAAGCCTGAACGGGTATTTTGTTTAGTTTGAAATAGTAAAATACTATTCTGATTTGCTGTCTGCGTAAGCCTGTAATGTAGCTGCAAGTTTCTGGATTGGACCATTCATTGCAGACATAAGCATAGCGTAAAGCTGTTTCTTTCCTGGAACCTTTGAGTAAGCTTCGATTTTAGCCTGATCATAGATTTCATTAGCGATGCTAGCACCTTTTACAGAAAGGGCTGGAGCATCTTTTGCAAAGTCAAAAAGAACTTTTGCAACTTCGTTTGAATCTTCTTTAGCCATTGCTACTACTGTAGGGCCTTTAAGATAATCAGCAACGTTTTCAACTTTCATATCTTCGAAAGCGATACGTGCAAAGTTGTTTTTTACAACTTTAAGAACTGCGTTCTTTTCACGAAGTTTATCACGGAGAGCAGTAATCTGTTCTACTGTCAATCCACGGTAATCAGCAAAAATGAAGTCGCTGTAATCAGCAAATGTCTTTTTTGCTTCTTCAATTGCAGCTGCTTTAGCTGGCTGAATTTTCTTTGCTCTTACTGCCATTATTCACCTTCCTTGAAGTCAACCCAAACACCTGGGCCCATAGATGAACTTACAGAAACAGACTGGATAAATCCTGCTGCTGATCCAACTGGCTTTTTCTTACTTACTTCAGAAATAAGTGTGTTGAAGTTAGCGATGATTTTATCTGCATCCATAGAACATTTACCTACAGCAATGTGTACAATACCTGCTTTGTCAGCACGGAATTCTGTACGACCTTTCTTGAGTTCTGCAACAGCATTTGCAACATCTGGAGTTACAGTACCAGTTTTTGGGTTAGGCATAAGACCTTTACGACCAAGAACCATACCAAGACGACCTACATCTTTCATCATATCAGGTGTAGCAACACAAACGTCAAATTCGAGCCATCCACCCTTTACTTTTTCGATGTATTCTTCACCAGCATAAGCTGCACCAGCATCCAAAGCTTCTTTTACTTTGTCACCTTTACAGAATACCAATACTTTCTTTTCACCACGGAACTGATTTGGGAATACCAATGTATCACGTACTGTAGCATTTTTTTCAAGACGAAGTGCAACATGAGCTTCAACTGTTTCGTCGAATTTTGCAAACTTCATATCCTGAATCATTTTACAAGCTGAAGCGATGTCATATTTTTTTGTAAGATCATATTTTGCAACAGCTGCATTATATTTCTTTCCATGTTTCATATTACTGCTCCACCTCTACACCCATACTGCGTGCAGTACCGGCAATGATTTTTTTAGCTGCTTCAATATCGTTAGCATTGATATCTGGCATCTTTGTTTTTGCGATTTCTTCCAAGTCATTCTTAGAAAGAGTAGCAACTTTATCACGAAGAGGATTTCCTGAACCCTTATCGAGTTTACATGCTTTCTTAATAAGAACTGCTGCTGGAGGAGTCTTAAGAATGAATGTGTAAGATTTGTCCTGGTAAACTGTAATAACAACAGGGATTACCAATCCTTTTTCCATAGACTTTGTTCTGTCATTGAATTCCTGAACAAATTTTGGAGCACTTACACCGTGAGGTCCGAGAGCTGGACCGATTGGAGGGGCTGGGGTTGCTGCTCCTGCAGGACACTGCAATTTGATAATAGCAGAAACTTTTTTTGTAGCCATTTTATTTCTCCTAAAATTGGTGTGTAAGAATCATAAGATTTCTTACTAACGAGATACCTTTATCCAACGGACTTGTACCTCTCCCAAAAACAGGATTAATGATTTATGTTTTGGGAAAACACAAATCCCTGATTTTGCCAAACAACAAGTAAACCTGCAATGTATATTGCAGGTTCATAATTAAGCTTTTTCAGCCTGTAAGAAGTTCAATTCTACCGGAGTTGGACGACCGAAAATCTGAACTTCTACACTCATCTTTTCTTTATCTAAGAAGATTTCTTTAATTGTACCAGTAAATGAAGCAAATGGTCCGTCATTAATTTTAACAACATCGCCAACATTAAAGCTTGGTTTAACTCTAGTCTGTTTTTCACCTTTAATAGCACCAGACTTCATTAAAAGATTTTTTGCTTCTTCAGAACTGATTGGCATTGGGCGATCTGAACGTTTGAAGTTTCCTACAAAACCTGTAACACCCTGAATGCGGTATAATTTAGCACAAGTATCTTTCCATCCAAACTCTGGCAAATCCATTTCCAACATTAAATAGCCAGGTAAGAATTTATTATTTCTTGTTTTTCTTTTACCGTCTTTAATTTCTACAAGTTCTTCAACAGGAACTTTAACATCAAGAATTACTGATGAATCAATCTCTTTCTTTTCCAAGAGAGATCTGATTGTTCTTTCAATCTTACCTTCGTAACCTGTATATGTATGAAGAATATACCAACTTCTTGACATTTTAAACCGTCCCTATTTCATTATTAAACGGAACAATTCTGTAAAGCCCCAGTCAAACAATCCAAGTACTATAGCAATAATGAATGTTGAAACGATTACAACTTTGATTGAAGAGAATACATCATCTTTAGTTGGCCATACAACTTTCTTTAATTCTGCTCTGCTTTCACGGAAAAACTGAAATACTTTACCCATAATACTTAATTCCTTTATAAAAATCAGGGCAGGCAGGATTTGAACCCACGACAGGCGGTTTTGGAGACCGCTGCTCTACCAGCTGAACTACTGCCCTATATATAAAATCACCAGTTATAAACCGGTAATTAGATACCAAAATTATTTTGCTTTTGTTTCTTTATGTAAAATACTCTTTCTGCAGAAAGGACAATACTTATTCTTTTCTAACTTTCCAGTAATATTTTTACGATTTTTGTAAGTAGTATAATTCTTTCTCTTACATTCTGTACACTGTAAAGCGATAATTTCTACTGCGCCCTTTTTCTTGCTTGCCATATTTTAACTCCTAATTAATTCTCATTAACTGTTATACCTGTTTTAAAGCCCATGTGCAGAATCGGACTGCAGACCTCCACATTACCGATGTGGTGCTCTACCAACTGAGCTACATGGGCATTGCAGTGCTTATTCAACACAGCTTTTAAAAAACGTGCGTTTTGAAACTATAATTTAAGATAGAAATAATGTCAATAAATTCAAAGCTGAATTTATGAAAATTCACAGAATTTCTTTAATAGATATTATATAATAAACATGATATTATGACCACGAGGTTGCTATGAAAACAGATGAACTTGTTCAGAATATTTTAAATTCATACGAAGAATATGGACTGGTAAATAGAAATGATGCAGAAAACTTTCCAAACAGACAGAATGTAGTTTCCGTACTTTCTGATTTGCAAAGTCTTGTTTTTCCAGGTTTTAGAACAGCAGAAGAAATTACTCCTGCTAACCTTCAATATATTACCGGTGAAAAGGTTAATAATATTCTTGCAAAACTAACAAAAGAGATTCAGAAGGCTTTAATTTATACTCTTTCTAATTCTCATAGAGATACATCTCTCATAGAAGATTCTCATTGTTTTAAACTGGCTGAACAGGCTTCTATTGCACTTCTTGAAGAGATTCCTGAAATCAGAAGAAAAATACAGTTAGATACAATTGCAGCTTTTAATGGTGACCCTGCTGCAAAAAGTAATGAAGAAGTAATTCTTTCTTACCCTGGACTGGAAGCAATTTTAGTAAACAGAATTGCTCATTTTCTTTTTAAAAGCGGAATCCCAATTATTCCACGCATTATGAGTGAACATATTCATGGAAAAACCGGTATTGATATTCACCCGGGAGCTTCTATTGGCGAATCTTTTTTTATTGATCATGGTACCGGTGTTGTAATTGGTGAAACTTGTGTTATTGGAAACAATGTAAAAATATATCAGGGTGTTACACTTGGAGCTTTAAGTGTTAAGAAAAACCTTCAGGATAAAAAGCGCCATCCAACTATAGAAGATAATGTAACTATTTATGCAAATGCTACAATTCTTGGCGGGGATACAATTATTGGCGAAGGTTCAATTATTGGTGGTAATACCTGGGTTACAGAATCTATTGCACCAGGTTCAGTAATTACACAGGATAAAAACTTTTAGGGTTAAAAAAAACAAGGTTCTCAGACAGTAACACTAAAAGAGAACCTTGCCGTCCAGCATTGCTGGACATCGGAGAGAGTTTATCAGCTTATTTACAAGCTGTCTTTAATATAACTCACTCCAATGCACTTGTCAATATTTTTAAAAAATTATTTTCATCAATAATTGCATATTTTTTCTTATTTCCGACTATACTATTATAAATAATAAAAGGATTTACATATGGCAAAAAAAAGCGGAAGCATTACATATAAATGCAGTAACTGCGGTTACTCTCAGCCAAGATGGCTTGGTCGTTGTCCTGAATGCGGTGAATGGAACAGTCTGGAAGAAATTATTCTTGATAAGAATGCTGTAACTCCTGCAGGACGTGGAACTGCAATGGTAGAAAAACAGAAACCTGTTTCTCTCCAAACTGTTGAAGCCCAGACTAACACAAGACTTTATACTGGTATTACAGAATTTGACCGTGTTTTAGGTGGAGGAGCCGCAAAACGTTCTGCCATTCTTTTAGGTGGTGAACCTGGCATTGGTAAATCTACTCTGCTTTTGCAAACTGCAGCTAACACTATAAAAACCAATTCTAACCAGGACAAAGTACTTTACATAAGCGGTGAAGAGTCTGCAAGCCAGATTAAAGAAAGAGCCGACCGTCTTTGCTTAAATTGTGAAAATATTCAGATTTTAAGTACCAGCCGCCTGGAAGACAGTCTTGATGCAATGGACAGCATTAACCCTTCTCTTGTAATAATTGATTCGATTCAGACTATTTATTCTGCAGAAGCAGGTATTATTCCAGGTACTGTAAACCAGTTAAAATACTGCGCAAATGAATTTATTAGCTGGGTAAAAGAAAGAGACAGCGTTTTAATTATGACTGCTCATGTTACAAAAGAAGGAACTATTGCTGGTCCAAAATCTTTAGAACATATGGTAGATACTGTTATTTCTTTTGAAAGAAATAATGAAGATATAAGATTTTTACATGCACAGAAAAACCGCTTTGGTTCTGTAGATGAACTGGGAATCTTTACCATGACAGAAAAAGGCCTTGAATGTGTAGCAGACCCTGCAAGCCTGTTTTTAACACGACGAACTGCAAAACAACCAGCCGGTGTTGCCTGCACTCCAGTATTTGAAGGTTCCCGTGTATTCTTAGTTGAAATTCAAGCCCTTACTGTACCTGCAAAAGCTTCTATTTCCAGAGTTTACAGTGAAAAAATTGATTCTGGTCGTGTAGCACGAATTGCAGCTGTACTTGAAAAAAGATGCGGAATTGTTTTTTCTGATCAGGATATTTATATAAATGTTGCAGGAGGAGTAAGACTTGCGGAAAGCAGCATTGATTCTGCTCTGGCCGCCGCTCTTTATTCTGCAAGAACTGATCTTGCCATAAACAATGATACTGCTATTTTTGGTGAATTAAGTCTGGCCGGTGAAATTCGTCCAGTAAACAAAGCAAAACAAAGAATTAAAGCCGGAGTCAGTTTAGGTTTTACTCAAGTTGTTTGTCCTGAAAAAGAAGGCATTTTTGTTTCTACAATTAAAGATTTGATAAAAACTGTATTTTCAAAATGAGTAATATAAGCTCAGAGAATAAAATTACACCTTTTAGATGGGTCATATTGACTCAGAAAGCAATGGGGCCCGGTATGGAAGGGGGCCTTTATGGCCGTCCGAACTTGTGAGGACCGCGGGTTACCAAGCCCTGGAACACCGGAATTTAGAGGGATTTTAAGCGGTAAAAGACTTAATAGCCCCAAAAACACACTTTTTTTAATTTTTTATAATTTTTTTCTGTAGTTGGCACGAATCTTGCAATAGTAATAGTGTACAGAAGTACAAATTAAAAAAACAAAAAAAAGAGGTGTTACTATGAACGAACTTTCTACTTTTAATTCACTTTTTAATGATTTATTTGGCGCTGATTATTCACCAGCTGTTTATCGTAATGGTTGTTATGCTCCAAAGGTAGACATAAAAGAAGAAAAAAATGCCTATACTTTAGAAATGGAACTGCCAGGAAAATGTGAAAAAGATGTAAACATTGAACTGGATCATGACAATTTGACAATCAGTTCTGTGGAAGAAAAAGAAACTAACGAAAAGAAGGAAAAAGATAAATTTATTCTTAAAGAAAGAACATGCAGAGCTTTTTCAAGAAGATTTATTTTACCTTCTGATGTAGACAGCGAAAGCATTACTGCTAACTTTAAGAATGGGGTTCTTACTGTAAACTTACAGAAAAAACCTGTGGCAGCACCTAAGAAAATTGCTATAAGTGCTTAGAAAGTATTTAAAATGAAAAAGGCTGTTCGTCTAAATGATGAACAGCCTTTTTTATTATAGTTTATTGTTTTAAAACTTTTCCAAAGTGGATTAAATAATCTATAAAAGAAGCATAACTTAAAACTACGCACAAAACAAAAAGGATTGTGGAAACAAGTTTAAGTGTGCCAAAACAGTCTGGCATGGCATTTAAGCGAACTAAAAGTTCAAGGAACAATGCATAAAAACCAGAGAAAATGTAAAGACAGGTTTTATATTTGCCACCTTTTCTAGCTGCAATGGCAATTCCCTGTTTTGCAGCAACCATGCGAAGGAAGTTCTGAGAGATTTCTCTCCACATAAGAAGAATGAACAATGCAGGATGCATATAACCGCCTAAAGTGCCTGCGCTGAACATATAACAAACAAAGGTTGAAAGATGCAGGAAAACATCTGCAAAAGGATCGAACATCTTTCCAAAATCGCTGACTTCATTTCGTTTTCTTGCATAAAATCCGTCTAAAAAGTCAGTGAATTCTGCAAAAATTAATAATGGAATTGAAATTATTAAAGATATTGATGAAGGGATTCCTGTCCAAATAGGCAAAAAGTATAAAACCAAAAATATTGGTGCATACAAAATGCGCATAAATGTAAATGTATTTGAAAGTTTCATATATTAAGTATTATGATAATAAATGCAAAAGTCAAGTTTATAACATAACTTTATTTTTACCTTTATATTTAGTAAAATTAACAGCATAAATAATACTTTGTGAGTTAGAAAAATGGATAAATATTTCACACAAGAAGATGAAAAACTTAAATGGGAAACTGAAAATAAAAAAACTATTCTTTCTACTGTAGTTTTTGATGTAACATCCCAGCATTGTAAATCTGCCCAGGGTGTTCAGGGGGACTATATTGTTTGTGATGCAAGAGACTGGGCTATGATTATTCCTGATTCTGGTTCTACTTTTTTAATGGTAAAACAATGGCGCCATGGAGAAAAAGCTTTATCTGTGGAGTTTCCAGGGGGCGTAATTGAAAAAGGAGAAGATCCTGAAAAAGCTGCACTTAGAGAACTGGAAGAAGAAACTGGCTGTATTCCAGGTAAAATTACAAAACTTGGAACATTAAATCCAAATCCGGCCTTGTTTTCTAACCACATGCATGTTTTTCTGGCAGAAGATTTGCATTTTACTGGAAAACAGAGTCTTGATGAGGATGAATATATAAACTGCTTTGAAATGGATAAAGATGAAGTTCTGCAGGGGATGGGCACACCCGCTTTTTCACATGCATTAATGACTGCAGCGTTGTGTTTATATTTTAAGTATAAGAAATAAAAAAAGAGGCTGAATATTCAGCCTCTTTTTTTACCGGCATTTATTAGCGGTTTACTTTGTAACTGTCGCTACCGTATGCTTCGTAAGATTTTTTAGGATCATATGTTCCTGAAC
>JAKSTH010000035.1 GCA_024402655.1 Treponema sp.
TGGTCTGGTGGTTCTTTTGTTTATGTACCAAAAGGTGTTCATCTTTCTTTCCCACTTCAGTCTTATTTCAGATTGAATGCAAAAGGTGCTGGTCAGTTTGAACACACTTTAATTATTGTTGATGAAGATGCTGATTTACACTTTATAGAAGGTTGTTCAGCTCCAAAATATAATGAAGCAAATCTTCATGCTGGTGCTGTAGAATTGTTTGTAAAAAAGAATGCACATTTACGCTACTCTACAATTGAAAACTGGTCTAAAAATATGTATAACCTGAACACTAAACGTGCAAAGGTTGAAGAAGGTGGAAGTATAGAATGGGTTTCTGGTTCTTTTGGAAGCCATGTTTCTTACCTCTACCCAGAAAGTGACTTAGTTGGTAAAAATGCCCGTGCAGAATTTACTGGTGTTACTTTTGCAGGTGCCGGACAAAGTCTTGATACAGGTGCAAAAATGGTTCACCTGGCTCCAGATACAACAAGTTTAATTACAACAAAATCTATTTCTAAAAGCGGCGGTGAAAGTTTCTACCGTTCTGCAGTATATATTGGAAAAGAAGCCCAGGGTTCAAAAGCTTCGGTTTCCTGTCAGAGTCTTATGCTGGACAGTGAAAGTCGTTCAGACACAATTCCTGCCATGGAAATTCTTACAGACAATTGTGATGTTGGTCACGAAGCAAAAATTGGACGAATCAGCAATGATGCAATTTTCTACTTAATGAGCCGGGGAATCAGTGAAGAAGAAGCTCGCAGCATGATTGTTAGTGGTTTTGCTAATCCTGTAAGCAAGGAACTTCCACTGGAATATGCAGTAGAAATGAACAATCTTATTAGACTGGAAATGAAAAATTCTATATAGGAGGAACAGAATATGAAAATTGAAAATGTAAAGACAAATGCCGTTCCTTCTATTACATGGAACTGGCTTAAAACAAACAATGATGTTTTATCATTTGAGTCTGATTTTAAACCTTGTGTAGCACCATACCTGAATCCAAAAACAGATGCTTATACAATTACAACAGATGCAAAAGAATTTAATATTGAAAAAGTATTAAATGCACCTTTTGGTTCAGGTATTTTTAATAAATCTAATCCAAAGGTAAAAGATATTCGTAAAGAAGACGGTTCTTTTGTAGAAAAAGCTTCAACAGCTGAAATACCTGATTATAAAGATCATCCTTTACAAAAATATGTTAAAGAAAATGAAATAACACAGTTTATTACAATCAATAAATCTGTAAAAGGAGCAATCAAACTTAATTTTGATCCCTCTGCTTCTTATATTTCATCTCAAATTATATATGCCAAAGAAAATGCAGAAGCCACTGTCATTATGGTTTACGACGGTAAGGCAGAAAATTCAATAATCCAAACAAAAGTATACGCCGAACCATATGCAAAAGTTCATCTTATAAAAGTTCAGCTTTTAAAAGAAAATGCACTTCAGTTAGACGACACACAGGTTTATTGTGAAGAAAACGGAAAAGTTCAATTAACTCAGATTGAATTAGGTGGTAAACATATTAATTCTGGTCTTCATGTAAATCTTAATGGATATCAGTCTGGCTTTACTTCTAAAACAGCATATCTTTGTCAGAAAGAACAGATTTACGATTTTAATCATATTGTATATCACTATGGTCAAAAATCTGAATGTAATATGCAGGTAGACGGTACATTAAAAGACAATGCCGTAAAAGCATATAGAGGCACAATCGACTTAAAAAAAGGCTGCTGTGGAGCTAAAGGTCACGAAATGGAAGAAACTTTGCTTCTTTCTCCAAAAGCAGTAAACAAATCTTTGCCTATTATTCTTTGTGATGAAGAAGATGTTGAAGGTGAACACGGTGCTACAATTGGCCGCCTTTCTTCCGATGTTTTATTCTACATGCAGAGCCGTGGAATTAGCGAAAAAGAAGCTGAAATTTTAATGTCACGAGCAAAGATTCAGGCTGCAATCGATTATATTCCAGACGAAAACGTAAAAACTAAGATTGTTGATTTCTTGGATAAAATATTATAGTTGGTGATTTTATGAATAAATTTAGAAAAGATTTTCCATTTTTCAAAGCAATAGACGAACATTCTTCAAAAGAAAACAATGGACTTATCTATTTTGACACAGCAGCTACTGCCCAGCGCCCATACCTTGTATTAGATGCCATGAGCCACTTTTATGCAACTGCAAATGCAAATCCATTAAGAGGCCTTTACAGTTTAAGTGAAAGAGCAACCTATGCTTACGAAGATGCCCGGGCAACTGTTGCAAAATTTATTAATGCAGAAGATCCTTCTCAAATTATTTTCACACGCAACACAACCGAAAGCCTTAATCTTGTAGCTTATTCTTACGGCATGTCTACAGTAAAAGAAGGTGATGAAATCTGTATTTCTATTATGGAACATCACTCAAATATAATTCCATGGCAAATGGTTTGTAAAAGTACAGGTGCAAAACTTGTGTTTATGGAATGCGATAAAGAAACAGGAATTATCTCTTCAGAAGAAATTAAAAATAAAATCAACAGCAGAACAAAAATTGTTTCCTGCGTTCATGTAAGCAATGTTCTTGGTGTTACAAATCCAATCAAAGAAATGTCTAAACGCGCCCACGAAGTTGGTGCCGTTATGATTGTTGATGGTGCACAATCTACACCACACATGAAAATTGATGTTCAGGATTTAGGAGCCGATTTCTTTGCTTTAAGCGGCCATAAACTTTGTGGACCAATGGGAATTGGTGCTTTATACGGCAAAAAAGATCTTCTTGAAAAAATGCCTCCATTCTTAACTGGCGGCGAAATGATTGAATATGTTACCAGAGATTCTGCTACCTGGGCTGAAGTACCACATAAATTTGAAGCTGGAACAGTAAGCGCCGGCGATGCAGTTGGGATGGCTGCAGCAATGCGTTACATCAACTTTGTAGGATTAGACACTATTGAAAAACAGGACAGAATCCTTACAGAAAGATTAATGGAAGGCATGAAAAAAATCCCTCACATCCATTTTGTAGGCGACAGTGACTATTCAAACAGAAATGGCATTGTTACTTTCACTGTTGATGATGTACATCCTCATGACATTGCAAGCCTTTTAAGTGATGAAAAAATTGCTATTAGAGCCGGACATCATTGTGCACAGCCACTGCAGCAGTATCTTGGCATAAATGCCAGTGCTCGTGCCAGCCTGTATTTTTACAATACAGAAGAAGAAATCGATGCTTTCCTGGACAGTGTTTCAAAAATCAGAAAATGGAGCGGCTATAAAGACTAGGCTGCCTGGAGTGAAAAATGGATACAAAAGAACTTTATCGTGAAATCTTAAACGAACATAATATTAATCCTTCTCACAAACAAAATATGGACTCTCCTACTTTCTGTCTGGAAGGAGTAAACCCAAGCTGCGGCGACCAGATTACCCTTCAGCTTAAATTAGGTGATGACGGAAAAATAGTTGATACTTCTTTTACAGGAAGCGGTTGTGCCATTTCTCAGGCTTCTGTAGATATGATGGCAGATGTCTTAATAGGTAAAACAAAAGAAGAAGCGCTTGCACTTGCAGATATTTTCGACAGAATGATTAAAGGAACTGTTTCAGAAGAAGAGCTTGAACAACTTGATGAAGCCGCTGCTTTACAAGATATTTCCCACATGCCTGCCCGTGTAAAATGTGCAATGCTTGGCTGGCGTACAATGAAACAAATGTTAGGTGTTGAATAATTTTATCGTTTCTGATATATTATATTCATTGGTGCTTTAGCTCAGCTGGATAGAGCAATTGCCTTCTAAGCAATAGGTCGGGAGTTCGACTCTCTCAAGCATCATACCGAACGTCGCAAGATGTTCGGTTTTTTTTTGTCTTTTTTGATTTTTAGAATTTTATGCAGCCTAAATATACAATAGTACTATACTGTTCATTATATGTTGCACTCAAACCAACACTGGCAGCAAAGAACTGAATATACCATTCTGAATCCTGGTTATCTTCCTTTTCCTTCCAATTCACATCACTGTCTTCTGGCCCAGGTTCATTGGCAAAAGCTGTAAAGTCAAAGTTTTTACCATTGTATCGTACAAGTTCTCTTTCCACATCTCCAAAACGGATTTTACCATGTACATCGGAAAAAGCAATTTTCACTTCATAATTATTAGACTGTCTTGGTAATAAAATACTGTTTTTTTCATTTTCCAGTTTTTCATAATCTAATTTTACATAGCCGTATTTAGAGGCAGTACCATACTTAGAAGCTGTATCATTAGCCATAAGAATTGAAGCAGAACTATTTGTTGTATCATTTTTTGCAATACTCATTAAGGCATCTCTTTCAGATTCAGCAACACTTCTGTCATTATAGATTTTATAAAAAACAGAAGTCCCTTTAAATGAAGAACTTGTATTTTCAGTATTATTGGTTGTAAAAGTGATTGTTTTGGCTAGAAGTTCCTGATTGTCTGGATCACAAATGCTGTCAGGAGCAAATGGTTCTTCGTAATATTCAATAACATCCAGCCCGCATGAAATGTTAAATAAAAAAAGACACATAATACAAATGCACTTTAAGAAGAAGTTATATTGTATTTTATGTGTCTTTTTCATATTGATTTCTAAACTAACTATTCAGTTTTTCCCTGAATCTGTAATTTAATAATTCTTGTTTTTGCACGATCTGCCCAAACATCATCAGCAAATACATCACAAATCATCTGGTAAGCTTCTACAGCACCAGCAAAATTGTTCTGAGCTTCAAGAACACGACCATAGCTGAACAATGCGTGAGATGCCAAAACGAAACCTTTTGTTTCAGCAGCAGCTTTGTAACATTCTGCAGCAGAAGCTAAATCTTTTGTTTGTTCATAACAAACACCCATCTGGAATTTTGCAATAGGAGCAGTATAAGATCTCTTTCCTTTTGCATAAGCAGCAGACCAGTATTCACAAGCTTTAGCATAATCTTTCTGTGAGAATGCAATTTCAGCAGCAAGCATATTAGCACGAACACCAGAAACTCCACCTTTTTTAGTATAAGCTTCAAGTTTTTCCTGAGCTGCTGTAACTCTTTCTTTTAATTCAGCTTCATCCAAAGACAAAGATTTATTTGTCAATTCATAAGAAATTGTGTCAATTTCTGCAATATTTTTTTCTGTAACTTTATTGTTTACAATGCTCCATGCAATATAACCAATTAAAGCAACAAACAAAACTGCCAATACAGCAATTAAAATCTTTCTATTTTTTTCCAATGATGAATTTAATTTCTGACTCAAAGTCTTTTTTTCAATCTTATCAGCCATTTTTATTTCCTTACAAACATTATTTATATTATAAGCGAATATTCAATTCGTTTATTAATTTTATCACATAAGTGCGTTGTATTCCAAGTATCTTTGCAGTTTTTGTCTGATTCCAGTTATTTTCTTCCAGGATTTTTGTGATATAAGCTTTTTTAAAACTGTCCATTGCAGTTTTTAAAGTTTTATCTTCTTCATTTTCTTCCATCTGCAATTCAGTTTTTGCAAAAGAAGCTAAAGCCATATCCACATCAGAAATCTGAGGCTGTCTTCCAACAATAAAACCTCTTTGAATTGCATTAATCAACTCATCACAGTTTCCAATCCAAGGCATCTGCTTCATTTTAGAAATTGCTTCCGGTGAAAACTCTGTAAAGAAAAATCCAGAATCTTTCTTAAACTTTTCAAAATAATACTGTGCAATAGGAATAATATCTTCCTGTCTTTGTCGCAATGGTGGAAAATTAAGTTTTACAACACTCAGCTGAAAATATAAATCAGGATTAAAAAGTCCTTTCTTTTTCATTTCATCAAGGGATTTACAACAAGAACTGATAATCTTACAATTTTCAGTTTTCACCTGAAGTTTTTTCATAAACTCCAGCAATTCACCCTGCATTTTTTCAGACAGATATTCAATATTATTAATAAAAACAGTGCATCTGTTATCGCCAAAATCAAGTGAATAGATTTTTTCTAAAAGATAATGTACTTCAACATCAGAAAGGATTCTACAGTTTATTTCGAAAAAAGATTTAAGCCCGCATGAATTTTCATAATGAACTCTTTGAGCATAAAGTCTCTTTCCAGTCCCTTTCTCTCCTTCCAGAAGAACTGAAGCTTTACTTTTTGAAACAGATTTTATAATTCCAATAATGTTTCTGGAAAAATTACTTTCTCCAACAAAGTCCGGAATAATAACCACTTGTTTTTATACTTCCTATTTTGTTTATAAACAAAGCGCATTGCAGTTGGTGAAAACATACAATGCGCTTAAATAAACTAATAATTAATTATCTAAAATTAGTCGTTTTTCTGTGATTTAATCATATCTCCAAGAGTATATGCTGCTTCATCATTACCTGAATCCATATACTGAGAGATTTCATCACGCTGCTGCTTTCTCTTGTATTCGCGTACTGAGAATGCAACCTTTTCTTTATCTGTATTTACATCAACAACAAATACATTGATTTTGTCGCCAACTTTATATTTTGTTACAGCTTCTTCATATGGAACTTCTTTGTCATCGCTAAGATTAGCTTTGTTTACAAGACCTTCAATTCCGTTTGGAGCTTTTACAAATACACCAAAGTCTGTAATAGAAGTAATTTCGCCTTCTACTGTTGAACCAACACTGTATTCGTCAGCAAATGCTTTCCATGGATTGTCTGAAAGCTGTTTGATACCAACTTTAATTTTGTGGTTATCTGCATCGCATTCAAGAACTACAGCTTCAACTTCTGTATCTACTGTTAATTCGCTGCCTGGATGTTTAACTTTCTTTGTCCAAGAAATATCATCTGCATGAAGGAAAGCGTCAATTCCGTCTTCCAAAGCAACAAAAGCACCAATGTTAGTAATTTTAACTACTTTACCTTTTACTTTTGCACCTTCAGCATATTTTTCAGCAATTGTATCCCAAGGATTGTCAGTTGTCTGTTTAAGACCAAGAGAAACACGTCCAGCCTGGATATCATATCCAAGAATCATTGCTTCAACTTCCTGTCCAATAGCAACCATATCACCTGGTTTATTAATTTTCTTTGTCCAAGAGAATTCACTGATGTGAACAAGACCTTCGATTCCTTTTTCAAGTTCAACGAAAGCACCAAATTCTGTAAGTTTTGTAACTTTACCTTTTACAATATCATTTACATGATATTTTTCTTCGAAGTGTACCCATGGATCTTCAGAGAAGTGTTTAAGAGAAAGATTAATTCTCTTTTCAGCTGGATCAAGACGAATTACTTTTAATTCAATTTCCTGTCCCTTCTTTACGAAATCCTTTGGACGAGCTACATGACCCCAGCTCATATCATTGATATGAAGGAGACCATCAAAACCACCAAGGTCGATGAAAGCACCAAAGCTTGTGAAGCTCTTTACTGTACCTTTTACAGAATCACCAATAGTTGTGTTGTTAAAGAAAGCATCACGTTTTTCATTGATTGCTTCTTCAAGATATTTACGACGATTAACTACTGGATTAAGTTTATTGTCTACATACAAACGTTCAATATAGAACTTTGATTTTGTTCCAATTAATGATTCAGGTTTTTCTACTTTTTCTGCATCAGCCTGAGAGATAGGTAAGAATGCCATGCGTTCAATACCAAGATCAACTTCGTATCCGCTCTTAACTAATTTAACAATTTTACCATCTACAGGAGTCTTATCTTTTGATGCCTGCTGAATTTCTTTCAAATAACGTTTTGAATCAGCTTTTTTCTTAGATAATACAGGACCACTTGAATTATGACCTGTTAACAACGCCTGAACTTTATCCCCTTCTTTCGGCAGGTTATCTGCGAACTCCTCTACAGGGATTAAACCCTCTGATTTGTCACCAATGTCAACATAAACATAATCATTTGTAATCTGAACAACTGTTCCTTCTACTAAATTACCTGTTTCTGGTGCACTGAATGCTTTCAGAGACTCCTCTAATTGTGTCTGGAAATCACTCTTGGAGTTCTGAGATGTTTCCTTTTCCACTTCCATTTCTTCCATTGTAAACCCTTATTTTTATGAAATTTGTTTTAATATTATGGCACAAACATCTTCTATCGTCAAGTTAGAAGTGTCTACATACAACGCATCGGGAGCAACCTTAAGAGCTCCTTCCTTTTTATTACGGTCAATTGCATCTCTTTTTTCAATTGAAGCCTTAATTTCTTCCAAAGTCATGTCACTAACACCTTGATCAAAGCGTCTTTTTGCACGAACCTCACTGGAAGCATCCAAAAATACCTTATATTCGGCATTTGGAAAGACAACAGTTGTCATATCACGACCTTCGCAAACAATACTTAATGATTTTGTAATTTCTCGCATTAAGTCATTTACCAAATGTCGTAAAGGAACAATTGCACTTACCTGAGCAACATTTTTCGCAACTCTATCATCATGTAAATGAGCAGTAACATCATTTCCATTCAAAATAAAATGACTTTCTTTTGTATACTCAAGTTTCTGTTTTTTACAAAATTCAACAGTCGCAGCTTCATCACTATAATCAAGCCCTGCATCAAGAATTGCTATAGTAAAAGCTCTGTAAAAACCACCGCTGTTCAAAAAAGTGATATTCAGCTTTTCAGCAATTATTGAAGCAATTGTGCTTTTTCCAGTACCAGCAGGACCGTCAATTGCAATAATCATATATCATTTTCTCCTATCCTATTTTACCAGTTTCATAAGGCCGGCTACTTCAGCTGCAGTTAAATCTCTGCTTTCACCAGGCTTTAATTCATCAAGATTAATATTTCCAATTCTTACACGAACCAAAGATTTTGTACCAATATTCTGACTTTCAAGAACGGTACGGATTTCTCTGTTTTTTCCTTCTATAAGAATGATTTTAATTTTTCTTGGTTTAAGAATTTTACAGGAAACACATTTATAAAAAGTTCCATCAATTCTCATGCCTTTTTCGAATCTGGCAGGAAAATCTTCTGGCACATCCTGACTTGTTTCTACAATATATTCTTTTTCTAACTGGCTGGATGGATGTGAAAGTTTTGCCGCAAAATCACCATCATTTGTAAAAAGAATCATTCCCTTACTATACATATCAAGGCGGCCAACATTATAAAGACGTTCTGAATATTTTTCTTTAAGCAAATCTGCTGCAACCTGTCTTCCCTTTTCATCAGAAGAAGAACAAACAAAACCAGCAGGTTTATTTAATAATACATATCTTTTTTCAGCTTCAAGAGCAATTTTTTTTCCGTCAACTTCAACAGTATCGCTGTTACTAACTTTGGTTCCCAATTCTGTAACAACCACACCATTCACACTTACTCTACCATCAAGAATTATCTGTTCACTTGCTCTTCTACTGGCTACACCACAATGAGCAAGATAAACCTGTAATCTGATTTTATCTTCATTACTATCTTGCAAGTTCAAATCTTTCCTCTTCGTCTTCATCAAGTTTAGGTAATTCCGCAATACTGTTTAGTCTGAAAAGTTTTAAGAATTCTTTTGTAGTTCCAAAAAGAGTTGGTCTTCCAGGAACTTCTTTTTTTCCAACTTCTTTAATAAGGTTTCTTTCCAGTAAAAGACGAATCATATTATCTACACCAACACCGCGAATAGATTCAATTTCTGCTCTTGTTATTGGCTGCGAATATGCAATAATTGATAAAGTTTCCATTGCAGATTTTGAAAGACGGCCTTCTCTTTTTGAACCATAAAACTCTTTCAAAACATCCCAATATTCTTTTTTAGGAGAAAGACACCAGCCACCGGTAACCATAACCAGTTCAATACCAGAATCTTCTGCTGCATATTTTTCCTGAAGTTTTTCTATACATTTATCTACAACTTCTTCAGAAAGCTGTGCCTTATTCGAAAGAATTTTCACAGTTAAAGGTTCACTTTCTAAAAATAATATTGTTTCAACCAAAGCTGTTTCTTTATTAAATTCCATATCTCATTCCATTAATTAGAGGTTAAATCTTCTTCTGTTGGTACATATCCTTCAGAATCATCTCTTGGTGTGATTTTTATATCACCAAAAATCTTATTCTGCAAAATTCTTATCATTCTGAATTTAACAGCTTCCAGGATAGCCATAAAGGCACAGATAATATCCATTTCATTTCCAGGACGTGTTAGCAAATCTGTGAACATGCATTCTTTTTTATTTTCTATTAATTCATTCATCAAAGTAATCTTTTCATTAACAGAAATTTCTTCATACATGTTAAGAATTTTTTCGTTAGAATACTGATTCATCATAGACTTGAACAAAGACTGCATTTGCTGCAACAAGTCCCATGTATCAACCTCTTCCCACATCTGGTCTGTTTCATCAAAAGGTAATACTCTCTGAATCTTTTTTCTTTCAAAATTCCATTCAGAACTGTCTTCCTGTTCTTCCATTAAAGATGTAAGTTTCTTGAATTTCTGATATTCAATTAATTTATCAACAAGTTCCTGTCTAGGATCTTCTTCTTCATCATCTTCATAATTAAACTCTACAGGAAGAAGCATTCGGCTTTTAATATAAATGAGTTTACTTGCCCAACTGTAAAATTCAGACAAATCACCTAAGTCTGTCTGTACAGCATAATCAAGATATTCAAGATACTGTTCTGTAATCTGAGCAATTGGGATGTCGTAAATATTAACCTTACTTTCGCGAATAAGCGTCCAGAGCAAATCAAGAGGACCTTCGAATTCTCCTGCTCTATATGCATGTTTTTCTTTTGTTGCGACTGCTGTATCTGCGCTATTATTTACCATCTGTCCCATAAATACCACCTGTTGGAAAATGAAAATCTTGTGAAGAAATACATTTTTCTACATCTTTTGTAGCCCCTGCACTTTCAAGCACGGCAAGGCATTTCTCACATTTTTCCCTTAATAAATCATCGGAAGATTCTTCTAATAACTCAAGCATTGGAATTAAAACAAATGCTCTTTCTTCGAATCTTATGTGTGGTATCTGTAAATCCGGGGTATTTATAACATCTTTACCAAATACTTCTATATCAATATCCAGAGATCTTGGACCAAATCTAATTTCCTTTTCTCTGTCTCTTCCATATTTGGCTTCTATTTTGTGAATTTCTTCCAGTAACAAAAAAGGATTGTAATCCTCTGGCACATACCCCATTACAGCCATGTTATAAAAATCATCTTGATTTGTTACATACATAGCCTTAGTACGATACACAGAAGACACAATCACATTTTCTAGAAGAGTGGTCAAATCATGGCAAGCATCGCTCAATAATTCTACGCAAGACTTGCCATTATAACTTTTATTAGAACCAAGCCCTAATATTATTTCTTTCATTAAAATAAACCGTCAGGCATTTTAGCATCTGCAGGTTCAGCTTTAGCAGCTTTTGCAGCAGTTTCTTTAGCAGCTTTTTTCTTTTCTGCATCAGTTTCTTTCGCTTCAATTACCTGGTTAGGGAAAATTTCGGCACGAATTTTTGCTTCAATATTTTTTGCAAGTTCTGGGTTTGATTCAATATAATTAACAGCGTTTTCTTTACCCTGTCCAATTTTTTCTTCACCCATAGTATACCAAGCACCACGCTTATCAATTATGCCGTGCTTAACAGCAGAATCAAGCAAACTTGCACTTGCAGAAATTCCTTTACCAAAATAAATATCAATTTCACACTTTCTAAATGGAGGCGCAACCTTATTTTTAACAACCTTTACTCTGACTCTGTTTCCAAGAGCTTCTTCATCGCCTTTACCATCAATAGTTTCAATACGACGAATTTCAAGTCTAACAGAAGAGTAGAACTTCAAAGCCTGACCACCAGTTGTAGTTTCAGGGTTACCAAACATAACTCCAATCTTCATTCGAATCTGGTTGATAAATACTACAATACAGTTAGCCTTTCCAATTACAGCAGTAAGTTTTCTCAAAGCCTGACTCATAAGTCTTGCCTGCATACCCATAACTGCATCACCCATTTCACCTTCAATTTCCTTTTCAGGAGTCAAAGCTGCAACAGAGTCAACAACTACAATATCCACAGCACCACTTCTTACAAGATTTTCAGTAATTTCCAGAGCCTGTTCACCTGTATCTGGCTGAGAAACCCACAATTCATCAATATTTACGCCTAAATTCTTAGCATAAACTGGATCCAAAGCATGTTCTGCATCAACAAATGCAGCAACGCCACCAAGTTTCTGTGCTTCTGCAATAGCATGCAATGCTAAAGTAGTTTTACCAGAACTTTCTGGACCATACATTTCAATAACACGTCCTTTAGGGTATCCACCAATTCCTAATGCTTCATCAAGCAAAATAGAACCAGAAGGAATCACTTCGACACCAGTAACATTTGCTTTGTCACCAAGTTTCATCAAAGAGCCCTGTCCGAACTGCTTTTCAATCTGAAGACGAGCCGCCTCCAGCGCTTTCATTTTTTCCGACAAATCCATCGAATTAGAACTTACATTTGACATGATCAGCCACCTTCCTCCCATGTATAATATGGCTTTTATATGCAAAAAAAGACCATTTTTTTAAAAAAAATTTCATTTTTTTTGCATATTTTATATTTATTGAGTTAATCCCTCTTTTACAGACTGATAAACAGCCTTTCCCTGTAAGAAAATCTTTTTATCTTCCTGGCACAGTTTACCAAGAATTCTTACACTCTGATCTGGCACAATTTTTGGATCTTTGTCAAAACGAACATTTACAATTCCATCAATTTTTTCACCAGATTCATAACCTACAAGAAGACGACAGGTATATGTTCCATCATCTGAAACAACAGCATCAGAAATGCGACCAGCCCAATCAACATAGCAGTCCAGATACAAAGCTGCATCCTTGTCTACCTGAGCATAAGTTGGAACATCTGTAATACTGTCAAAAGTAGGAGTTTCCAGATATGTCATTAAAATGGAAACTTTCTGTTTAATTGTTAATTTAGCATTACTATTAAGCAGACGGTTAATTTCAATTTGAACAGCATTATCTCTTCTAGCCTGGAAGTACATTAAAATATTAGAATAACTTTCTGTAATCTGTTTGTTAGAAAGAATATATTTAAAACTCTGTGTAGATAAATCTGTTTCCTGTGGAGCTTTCTCTTCTTCTTTTGTAAGAGTAAGTTCAGTTAAATCTTTTCGTTTGCCATCAGCATAATTGTTTCTTGGAATTAAAGAGAATGCAACAACTATACCAAGAACCAGGGCAACAATAGGAATAACAATACCTGCAGTTCTGTCTGGATTCACTCCCAAAGGAGGATAAAACTGTTCAAGACGACCAGTATCTGCCCAACGACAAATTGTATCAAAATCACCGCGAGTTCTAATAAATTCAATTGCATCTGTGGCAATCTGATTTGCAGGATCGTATTCTCTTACTTCCAGATAATACTGAAGAGCACGGTCTGTATCTCCTCTTCTAAGAAAAATAGCAGCCTGACCTAAAAGAAGTCTAGGATCTGTCATTTTAATTCTTCTGGCAACCTGAAAACTTGAAGTTGCAGAACCAATATCTCCGGCATAAAGACAGGCAATTCCCAGTACAAGATAATATTCAAAATCATCTTCATACACTTCCGCTTTACTTTCCAGAAGATTCAAAGCAGTTGAGAATTTTCGTCTGCGCATGTATTTCCATGCTAAAGTTAAAACATCCTGTGCCATATATTAGTTCACCAAAGCCCCGAAAATTGAATCCAGTTCTTTGTTTAAAGCTTCAATTTCTGCCTGATTTGCAGTACCGTCTTCTTTTAACATATCAATTTTATCCAAAATAGCCTGAATGTATTCCGGACTATATTTAGAATCTTTTTTATTTTCTGTAGTCTGTTTTTCAGGTTCCTTCACAGGTTCTTTTACAGGTTCTTTTACAGGTTCCTGCACAGTTTCTTTTACAGGCTCTTTAACAGGTTCTTTTTCAGGAACTTTTGCAGTTTCTTTTACTGGTGCTGATGTAGTTTCCTGTTTTGTATTTTCCACAGGTTTTGCTTGTGGAGTCTTTGATTCAGTGTTATTTTCTTTTGAAGCAGTTTTTTTATCGCTGCTACCAGAATCTGTCAGTAAAATATTTTCATATAATCTATTGCTTGATGCAGAAAGAGTTATATAGAAAGTTTCGCTTGTTGTGTCTTCTACAAGAAGTTTTTTATCTTTCCACACAGCTCCTACTGCAGAGTTATTATATGAAAGAATTGTGTCAAAACTTCTGTAATCAAGCATGTTTGGATTCCATGAGCTTGAATCAAGAGTACTGAAATTTGCCATTGCAACTAAATTAGGTTCAGTTGCATCAAGGCCGGCAAATGTAAAAAGCATAGTTCCATTCATATTCTGAGAAACGAACCAGTCATCTTCTGTAAGATTGCGAAGTTCTCTTTCGCTTTTTACAGGTTCCCCTTCACTGTCATAAAAATGATGTCTGTCTGTTTCACCAAGTACAGTATCTAAAACCATTTTTACAGCAAATTCTTCTTTCTTTTTACCAATATTCTGTACCGCACATGTAACTTTTACAGTATTAATATCATCGCTTTTTGGATCAGATGCAAAACAATTAAAATCGAGCACTACATAAGCAACTTTATCAACAACATAAACCAACTGCATACCGTTTTCTGTTTTTCGCGAATAAGTTTTTACAGAAGAATTCTGATTTAATCTAATGATTTTCTTTCCAGCTTTAAGATAGAAAGAAGTAGTCATATATTCATTTGCAGTAGACAATACAGAAACAGTTTTTCCGTTTTCATTTACAAGTCCAATATTAAAAGTACCAAGACCTTTTCTTGAACGAAGACGAATATTTCCATATGTTGCATCTACATTTTTAGAAGATTTTTTTGTCCAGCCAATTTCCAAAAGTTCAGCTTCCGCCTTTTTGCGTTCTGCAGCCTTTTTTTCAGCTTCTGTCATATACACAGGTTCTTCTTCTACTTCTTCATAAACTACTTTCTTTGAAGAGGCACAAGAAAAGTAAGCCATAGCGCTTAATGCAAGCAATGCAATTATTCCAGTTTTACATAATCTCATAAACTACTCTCCCTTCTTCCTGTTCATCATCTGCTGAAGAATCTGAGCTTTTTCTTTTAATCTTCTTACTTCATCCTGATTTTCTTTCTGCTGATTCAGTTTTTCCATTTCTGCTTCCTGGAGACGCTGCTGTTCTTCTGCTTCTTTTAATGCAATCTGAGCATCTTTTTCTGCCTGAAGCACTTTCAACTGCTGAATCTGATTTTCCATGTCCTGAATCTGCTCTTCAAGTTCCTTGTTTTTCTGCTGATAATCTACAAGTTTTTCTCTTGTGATTGTGTCTGAATTAGAAAGCTTAAGCTGTTTTTCATAATCTTCTTTTGCAGAAAGATATTCTTCTCCAGTCTGTTTTAAAAGATAAAGAAGTTTTTCTTCTCTTGAACGCTGGGCAATGCTTTCTATTCTGTATTGAGCAGCAGAAACTTTTTCGTTTTCAGGAAATTCTTTTATGATTCTTTCATAAATTGCTTCTGCTTCTTCATACTTGTAATCTGCATACAATGATTCTGCAATATAGAACAAGGCAGAAGGATACAATTCATTTTTTTCATTTTTATGGCAAAAATCACTTAAAGTAACAATTGCTTTTTCATATTCTTTGAGATTGTACAAAAGCTTTCCCTTTGTGTACTGAATGCGGGAATAATAAAAAGAGTTTGTAAAGGTATTTAAAAATTCATCACAATCAGCCAGGGCACTTTTTTCATCACCTGCATAGATTTCTGCAGTAATGAGCATATAGTTTGCATCTGCAGTATTAAATGCAGCATTTGCAACAGTCTGTCTCAGCAAAAATACAGCTGAATCCCATTCTCCCCGGGAAAAAGCAGAACAACCTTCGGCATAAAAACCGGCTGCAGAATTGCTTTCTGCCCCAATTAAAGGAGACGCAGTTAGTAACACTGTGGAAATACTCGCAATCAGAAATTTCTTAAAGCTCATTAATACTCCTGAATATTTTAGAAACAGCTAACATCAAGTTCATTTTTAAAGAATGATGAACCAGAAACCACAACATCTGTTCCAGCTTCAACAACTTTAGACAAAGTGTCTTTATTAACTCCGCCATCAACAGAAATCATATAATTATATTTATTTTCTTCTCTTAATTTTTTAAGAAGTTCAACTTTCTTTACACAACCAGGAATAAGAACCTGTCCGCCCCAACCTGGGTTTACAGTCATAACAAGAACCAGATCTACATCCGGCAAAAGTTCCTGAATAGCACTTACTGGAGTTCCAGGGCAAATAGCAATACCAGCTTTTTTTCCCAATTCATGAATCTTTTGAATAAGACGATGTGAATGTGGTGTTGCTTCGTAATGGAATGTAATCCAGTCGGCACCAGCCTTTGCAAAAGGTTCAATCTGATTTTCAGGTCTTTCTACCATAAGGTGAACATCAAAAGGAAGCTTTGTAAGTTTTCTGATTGAGCGTACAACTGGCTGTCCATAAGTAATTTCAGGTACAAACTGACCGTCCATAACATCAATATGAACAACAGTTCCTTTGTTTTCTTCTATCTGTTTAATTGCTTTTTCCAGATTCGAAAAATCTGCTGAAAGCAAAGATGGTGCTAAGTGTAATTTATTCATAATGTTCTATTATATTAAAAAAAAGTTGTATTTACAACAAAAAATATTTTCGAAAAAACTCTTGACAGATTTTCTCAATAGGTATATAAACTTTGTTCCAAAATTAGTAAATTCATATAATTTTTATTGATTAAAAAGAAAAACTCTTATATTATAAAAATAAGGCGCTATGAAATTTCAGATGGAAGAAGAAATAAAAGAAGCTCTCTCACTTCTGGCAGATGGAGATCCAGTAGAAGCCCGGCACGTAATTGGTATTTTATTCGAACATGATCTTGAATCAAAAGAATTAACATACACAAACCGCTGCTGTACATTCTGGATTGATGCAACCAAACGGCTTGCAGAACTGACAGATACATTTGAACAGGGAGAACGACTATTGACTGAATGGAAATCTTTTCAGCCTAATCTGAACTCTGGAACAATTTATGAACCTGCTCTGTATGCCATGCAGAAAGGTTATTTTTCAAAAGCACTGGAATACTTTACTCCCCTTTTTGACGAGAAAGAACCATTACGAAAAGCCGAAATCTATCGCAATGCAGGCATCTGTTACAAAAAGCTGGGAAATTTCGAAGATGCAAAAATCTGTCTTTCGGAAGCGAATAAGGTTTATCCAAATCTTGCCTCTGTAGTTGCAGAACTTGCAGACTGTTATGCCCTTTGTGGCGAAGAAAGATTCGGAAAAGTACTTTTCAGAGAAGCCTTCTTTTTAGATCCTGAAAAAATCGACATTGATTATCTGGATTCTGAATTGATTAAATGCCTTATTGAAAAAACAAAAGAAAAAGGTCATTCGGGAAGAAATCTGCTTTTATGGATTCCTGTATACGGAGTTTTAGGCGGCATCCTGAATGTAAAAAGAGGTCTTTCATCTCAGGAAGTATGCAGATTAAGACAAAATATTTATGCCATGGAAAGTGAAAATAAAGATCCATGCTGCAATACAGATATTCTTGTTCCAAAACTGCTGAACAGTTACTTCTGGTTAATTGACCATTACATGCTGACTCACGAAAGCATGAGCAAGGTAAATGATACCTTGTTAAAAATTAAGTTAATAGATTCAAACGTTTACGATGCATACGTAAAATAATGAATTAAAAACAAGAGTTTATATATATATACACATTAGGAGTTATTTTTATGTCAGAAAATTTGGTACAGACAGTACAGGACATGATTAAAGAAGAAACCTGGACTAGAGCAACAATCAGTAACTACACAGAAAACAATTTAAAAGAATTGGCTGCCATTGTAGAAAAAGCAAAATCTGAAAACTGTGTTGCAGAAATCCTTAGCATTAGCAATGAACACCTTGAACACTCAAAAGACAGCATTATTGCTTTGTATCTTTCGGGAGTTCTTTCACTCCAGCAGGGCCAGTTAGACAACAGTGCTCTTGAAACTCTTGTTGATATCTTCCAGAAAAATCACAAAGAAGCAATTGTAAAATATCTTTGTGAAAGCATTCTTGCAGATGATGAAAATAACAAATTTGCATTAAAAACTCTTGCAAACTGTTACCTTGCAGAAAACAATGACCAGGTTTGGGAATTGTATGCAAAAATCATTAAGATTGATCTTGGTGAAGCAGAACTTGCAAAAGCTCTTGCAGAACACTATGAATCAATTGGAAACGAAGATCTTACAAAAGAATATTACAAAAAAGCAGAACTTCGTTTTATTAATGCTGGTAACTACAATGCATGTAAAGAAATCTGGACAAAACTTATTCAGATTATTCCAGAAGACATTGAATTCTTCCAGCTTCTTAAAAGAAAAATTGCTAAATCTTTCAGCGATTATAAAACTACACCTCTTATGCAGGAACTTTATAACTGGTACAAAGATAACAGCAAATGGGATATTGCTATTGATATCTTAAAACAGAATCTTGAAATTGAACCAAAAGATACATGGGCTAGAAAAGAACTTGCAGACTGTTACAAAAACAAATATGCATCACACAGCCATCTTGAAGATTATATCCGCTCTTCTAACCTTACAGCCAGCTACAGAAACGTATTCGAAGCAATTAATGACTTTGAAAAACACATTGCTTTTGATAAAGGAAGCTTTGTATTCCACAGAAACTGGGGCGTAGGTATTATCCAGAAGCTTGAAAACGATACTCTCACAATCAACTTTGGTAGAGCAGCTGGTATTCATACAATGTCTTTGAAAATGGCAGTTTCAGCACTTCAGCCTTTGGCAAAAGATCATATCTGGGTTCTTAAAGCAACACAGAAAAAAGAAGAACTTGCTAAAAAAGTTAAGGCAGACAAAGTTTGGACTCTTAAAACAATTATCAAGAGTTTTGACAATAACTGTGACTTTAAACGCATTAAGGCT
Source organism: Treponema sp. (assembly GCA_024402655.1). Classification (GTDB taxonomy): domain Bacteria; phylum Spirochaetota; class Spirochaetia; order Treponematales; family Treponemataceae; genus Treponema_D. The sequence continues at coordinate 18,979 of JAKSTH010000035.1, forward strand.
GAACTTGTTCCTTCTATTCTTACAACTGGAGAATGGACATCTTGGAACAGTGCTGCTAAAAAAGCATTGGAATCTGACTCAACATTTGGCGTAAATCCTAATGATATTAACTTCTACATGGTTCGCGAAAACGAAATTAGTGCAGAAGATAAACTTTGTAACGAATTTAAAGCTCAGAAACAGTTCTTTGCCAGAATTGATATTTTGATGAAATTCGTAAATAACGATGAAACTGACAAAACAAGCGAAGCATTTGCAGAAATGTATGCTTACTTTACAGGTTTCTTAAAGAATATTTCAAAAGTTACAGAACAGGTAATTGCATCTTACTTAATCGTTAAGAAAATGTCTGCAATGGACAAACAGTTTGCATTCCCTGTAAGTTCAACTTTTGCAGAACTTTATTCACGCCTTGAAGATCCAAGAGCAACTTACGAAACATTAAAAGACACAAAAAATACATCATTAAAAGCAGACTTTATTAAAGCAATTAAACAGCTTCCAAACTGGAATGAACAGTATATCCGCATGTTCCCAACAGTTTTGAACATGACAATGCTTGAAGATTTGAATGCTAACGGTTTCAAAAATGATGTTATTCAGCTGGCTAAAACAAGTTTCGAAGCTTGTAAAGATTACAGAGAAACAGTTCTGTTCCTCTTTAAAGAATGTCAGGAAAAAGAATGGTTCAAAGAAGCAGAAATTCCATATGAAAAACAGATTATTGCACTTATTAACATTATTGAACTTGCTAACCGTGAAATTAACAACCATGTTAATTCTACAGAAAACAAGAAACTCATTAATAATGCTTCTGCCCTTCTTTTTGAAAAAGAATCTGTATTCAAATACATGTTCGAAAATGATGAAAGCACAGTAAAGAAACTTTATACACTTATTGATGATAATGCTGGTATTGATCCTAAATTTAAGGCTCAGACACGTAACAAGATTCTTGAAAAATATCCAGACTTTAAGTTCCGTGTATCTGAAGAAAAGACACAGCAGCCTAAGGGTATGATGGTAACAGCTAAGAAACTTGCAGAAAAGAAAGCTGAACTTGAAGATATTCAGAATGTTCAGATTCCAAGAAATGCTGCAGAAGTTGCTGATGCTAAAGCTAAGGGTGACTTGAAAGAAAACCAGGAATACAAATCTGCTAAGGAACAGCAGCACTTCCTTGGACTTAAACTTTCACAGATTCAGCAGGAACTTAACCGTGCTGTTGTATTTGACCCAACAACAGTTACAACATCTATGATTTCATTTGCTACAGTTGTAACACTTGAAAACCTTGACACAAAGAAAGACGAAGTTTATACAATCCTTGGTCCATGGGAATCTGATCCAGACAACAATGTAATTTCTTACATGTCTCCATTTGGTAATGCTCTTATGGATAAAAAGCTTGGCGAAAAATGTTCTTTCACAGTAAATGACAACAAGTACAACTACAACGTAAAAGAAATCAAAAAGGCTAACATCTAAGATTTATAATTCCGGCTGCAAATTAATAAAACAATTGCAGCCATAAAAAAATCCCATGCAGTTTCTTAATTTGAAATGCATGGGATTTTTATTTTTAAAGTTATAAATGAAA
>JAKSTH010000036.1 GCA_024402655.1 Treponema sp.
TATGTAAGATCAACATCGACTCTGATGGACGTCTTGCTATGACTGCTGCAGTTCGTAAACACTTGGTAGAAAACCCAGGTGACTTTGACCCACGTCAGTACCTTAAACCAGCTCGTGATGAACTTATCAAAATGTACTCACGCAAGAACATTGAAGTTCTCGGATCTGCTGGTCACTTGGATGACTAAGATATAGTCTTAATCTGATGAAATAAAAAAACAGGCTTTTTCAAAAGCCTGTTTTTTCTGTTTTAAAATCTTTTATATCAAAATTATTCTATATAAAAATAATTTTAGTTTTCTTTGCTTTTACCTAATTTACCCAATACAAAAAGAATCACTGGGAAAAGAATATAAACAATACCAATAATTGCAAACAAAGGGAAAGCTTTATTTATGATATAAGAACTGTCTATTGCGGCAGGAATAATCATATATAAAACTAACATGACAATATAAATGATTTTTTTCATATTATTTTTTTCTTCAAAAGCTTTGTACAATCTTTCAATTGCCATAGAAAGACCATAAAGGAAAGCAAGATATAAAACTGGTCTTAAGAATAAATCATAATTTGAATATACTGAACCAGATAATGTTAAGAAGTAATATGGTAAGTAAATAGTATAAAAACCTGCCATTAATGGGAAAAGAGCTTTTAATTTTAATTCAATAGTATCTTTTGAAATTAAGAAGAAAACTCCATAAACAATATTTGGAAGAATGGCAATATTAATCAGATAAAAAAAGTAATTACTAAAGAATGAATCAGGAATAATTCTGTGAGAAGTAAAGAAAATAAATCTTATTCCACAAATTACAATACCTGTAATAATTCCTGTAAAGGAAAGTGTAAGTAATTTTTTTTCACCAATGGTATTAAAATAAATGAATAATGCTGCTGGTAATAAAATAAACAAAAATAAATACATGTTTTTAAGATACACTTTAAGAGAGGAATAATCAAGAATTAAGATCTATGGGTATAGCTTAATTCCTGATTATCATTAAAAAAAATTAAACTGCTTTTATGCGCATTACCTTTGCAGAACCTTCAATAGTAATTTTATCTCCAGGTGCAACTGCATAAATTTCTTCGGCGCAAATAGCTTTTCCAATTTTTTCATCATTTGAACGAATAACAGCTTTGTCTGCCGAAATGATATAAATCAACTGAACAGATGAAGGAGTATCACCTTTTGAACAAAGCATGCTCCATCCACCTTTTACAGTAATTTCATCCATTTCAAAGTATTTACATTCAAAATGCCCCGGAAATGGTGCCACAGGAATCATATCTTCCCGTTTAATAACAGCAAGACCTTTTTCAATATGAACTTCTCTGTCTCTTCCCCAATCATACAATCTGTATGTAAGGTCACAAGACTGCTGTACTTCCATAAGTCTTATGCCACCACCAATAGCATGAACTGTGCCCGCAGGAATAAAAACAAAATCCCCGGCTTTTACTTCTACCAATTCAAGGTATTGTTCCAGATTTTTGTCTGTTATAGCTTTTGAAAGGACTTCGTTAGAATACCCTTCTTTTATGCCATAAACAAGTTTTGCACCAGGTTCCGCAGAAAGAATATACCAGCATTCTGTTTTACCACGGTTCCCCGCCCCTTCAAGTTTTACAGCCCATTCATCATCAGGGTGCACCTGAATAGAAAGTGATTCATTTGCCTGAATTACCTTTACCAAAAGAGGATAATCCCCTTTGCAAAGCCGCTTAAAATCTTCCTGACATCCATTTGGATGTGTAGAAGCAATCCAGAGTTCATAACCCCAGATTTTGTCCGATTTAATCTGACTTAGTTTTTGCATTTTAAATGTCCAGTAATAGTGTTTATTTTTTTGTAAGTTTAGTCTTCTATAACAGTTTCTAAAGCAAGGCGCATCATATCTTTAAATGTGAGCTGACGTTCCTCTGCTGTAGTTTCCTCACCTGTTACAAAATTGTTACTTACAGTTAAAATTGCAAGAGCTTTTCTGTTAAACTCAGCTGCTAAAGTATATAATTCAGCAGCCTCCATTTCAATGCCTAGAATTCCATACTTTTTCCATAAGTGCCAGAAATCTTCTTTATCATAAAAACGGTCACCTGAAAAACATGGTCCAACTTTTGCATCAATTCCAAGTTCTTTTGATTTATTATAAGCTTTATAAAGTAATTCAAATGAAGGAACTGGAGAATAATGATTGAATCCAAAACGATTTGTCTGCAGACTTGAATCTGTAGAAGCACCATTAGCAAGTATTACACTTCTACATGGAACGGCTTCGCTTACAGAACCGGCAGTTCCAATTCTGACTGCCTTTTGTACATTGTAAAACTGAAATAATTCCTGAACATATATTGAAAGAGATGGTTGTCCCATACCTGTTCCCTGTACAGAAACTCTTTTTCCTTTATATGTACCGGTAAAACCTAACATACCACGAACTTGGTTATAACATTCAGCATTTTCCAGAAAATTTTCAGCAATAAATTTTGCCCTTAAAGGATCTCCTGGAAGAAGAACTGCTTCTGCAATGGCTCCCTGTGGAGCATTAATATGTGTACTCATAAGTACATTATAAAATGAAAATAAAAAAAGTGCCAATCTTAAAAAATTATATTATAATTTATGTATGATTATTTTCAGTAATTTATTACCATGGTTGTGGCTTGGAGTTTTAGTTATCTGCTGTGTAATTGAAGCATTAACTTTAGGCCTTACAACAATTTGGGGAGCAATTGCTGCATTCCCATTAATCTTTATAGCAAGAACAAGTCTTCCATTAAAATGGCAGCTTTTGATTTTTGCTGTACTTGTTTTAGTTCTGGTATTATTTACCCGCCCTTTTGTTGTCAAAAAACTAAAAATTGGCAAGGACAAAACAAACGTAAACACAATGGTCGGAGAGGAGGTGTTAATTACAAAGACCATCACTAAGTTTGAAAAAGGTGAAGCTAAAGCAAAAAATGGAGTTATCTGGAGTGTTACAACTGCAGATGGCAATGAAGTAAAAGAAGGCTCTGTAGCAAAAGTAATTTCTGTTGATGGAAATACTTTAACAGTTGCTGAATAAAAGGAGAAAATTAAACAAAATGTTAGGTGTTATTATTGCTTTATTAGTTATTATCACAATTCTTATTATTACAAATATTAGAATTGTTCCACAGTCACAGGCAGTAGTTATAGAAAGACTTGGAGCTTACCATAAAACATGGAATGTTGGACTTCATGTAAAAATGCCATTTATTGACCGCATGTGTAATAAAATGTCTTTAAAGGAAAAAGTATTCGATTTTCCTCCACAGCCAGTTATTACAAAAGATAACGTTACAATGATGATTGATACTGTAGTTTACTTTCAGATTACAGATCCAAAACTTTATACTTATGGTGTAGAAAAACCAATTAACGCATTGGAAAATCTTTCTGCAACAACATTGCGTAACATTATTGGTGAACTTGAATTAGATGAATCTCTTACCAGCCGCGATGTAATCAATACTAAAATGCGTGCTATTCTTGATGAAGCTACAGACCCTTGGGGTATTAAAGTAAACCGTGTTGAAGTTAAAAACATTGAACCTCCACAGGCAATTCGTGAAGCTATGGAAAAACAGATGAAAGCAGAACGCGAACGCCGTGAACAGATTCTTATAGCAGAAGGTCACAAACAGTCTGCAATTCTTGAAGCAGAAGGTAAAAAACAGTCCATGATTCTTGAAGCAGAAGCTCAGAAAGAATCTGCTATTCAGAAAGCCATGGGTGAAGCAGAAGCTATTCGCGAAGTACAGAAAGCTAAAGCAGAAGGTTTAAAAATGCTTAAAGATGCAGGAATGGATGATAAAGTTATAAAACTTAGAAGTCTTGAAGCTTTTGAACAGGCTGCAAACGGTCAGGCTACAAAAATTATTATTCCTTCAGATATTCAGAATCTTGCAGGAGTTGTTTCCAGCATCACTGAAATTTCAAAGGGTAAATAAAAGATAAAATCTTATAATACAAAAGGCTGTCCTTTTACAACAAGGGCAGCCTTTTTATTTTACATATCAATCATTACAGTGATTTTTGTGCCTTTTGGAGTATTTGGTTCTATAAAAAACATTGCTCCAATCTGATTTGCACGGTATTCCATAGAAGTAACACCAAGTCCTTTTTTAATCTGTTTAGAAGTATTAAAACCTTTGCCGTTATCACAGACATTAATTATTACTCTGTTATTTTCATTATGAATAGAAACAACAATTTCTGTAGCATTAGCATGTTTTTGAACATTATGAAGAGCTTCCTGAATGATTCTAAAAATATTCAGTTTTTGAATATTGGAGAACACAATTTTATCTTCCACATTCCACTGATAATCACATTTAATTTCATTTTGAATATAAAATGAATTACACAGATTTGAAATACTGTGATTAAGCCCAAGACTTTCCAGTTCTACAGGATAACTGTTATGAGCATATTGCCGGGTTCGCTGCAAAGTGTCATTTATAAGTTCTGCAAGTTCAACCATCTGACTGTTATCTATACCGTCTTCCATGCGGGAGTAACTTCTGCAAAGCATAGAAATACCTGCAAGGCGCTGACAAATATCATCATGTAAATCCAGACTAAATCTCTGACGTTCAATTTCAGAAATTTTCAGAACTTCGGCTTCTACTTTCATTCTTTCGTTATTTGCTTCTACAAGTTCCCGGGTACGCTTTGTAACTTCCTTTTCAAGAAATTCAGCTCTCTGCTGTTCCTGTTCAAAATTACGTATTCGGAGCAAAGCCTGGCTTATAGAAATACAAATTGAACAAAGGAATGGAAGTCTTCCCTTATCACCTTCGTAAATTACACAGCCAAGGAGTTTATTACCAATATTTGTAAATTTTACGATTTTATTGTTTCTGGTAAACTGATTCCTTTCTTCCATAATCTTCATAAAATGATTAAGTGGAATGGATTTTATATCATAATAATCTTCCTGGAACTCACCATTTGCTCTTACATAAACCGGATGCACAGGAAGATTATTAACATCTTCCATCTGATCGTCAAAAATCTCGTCTACAAAACTGTAAAAATAAAAATTATCAACTTCCAGCTGTTTTAAGTAATTATCCAGAATCTGTCGTAATTGAGTTTCTGTCTGGCAGAAAATAAGTGCCTGTCCAATATAACTTAAAATTCTAAGCAGCTGTTCCGACTGAAGATATTTAGATTGAATTTCTTCTACATGTTTTGCAGCTTCGTTTACAATATTATTATTAGTTGTACAACCGCAGGAATCTCTAATTACAACAGAACTTTCAATAAAAGAAACAGAATCTACAGGTTCATTTTTAATCATTTTTTCGCAAATATCTACAGAAAGACTTCCTGCTTCTGTTAATGGCTGACGAACAGTTGTTAATGCCGGCACCATAAACTTACTTTGAGGAATATCATCAAACCCTGTAACAGCACACTGCAAAGAAGTACGGCGGTCTATTTTGAAAAACTTTAATACACCAATGGCCATGTTATCGTTAGCACAAACTACAACATCTGGAAGTTTATTGTGTTCTTCATAATAATCTTCCATTGCCTGTGTACCATAAACTTCTGAAAAGTCACCGTTTTTTATTTCATATGTAATATCTGGAATCCAGTTTTTGTAAACCTGAAGTGTTTTTTTAAAAATATATTTTCGTTCTTCTGAATCTTTATGAGTCTGATATCCACCTAAAAAAAGAAAGTTTTCATAATGATGTACACGAACCAGATGTTCTATTAAAAGTTTCATGGAAGTGTCAGTTTGAATCTGCACAGAAGGAATATTTTCAATTTCCTGCCCCATAGAAACAGTTTGAATGCCAGGCCATAATTTTTGAAGTACTTCTTTATTTTCCAGTTTGTAACCGTCTACCAAAGAAGAAGTAACCAGAATAATACCGTCAATATCAAAGAAAGCATTTGAAGGAAATTTAGAGGCAAAACTTTCTTTTGAAAACTGAATGCCTTCCAGCTGAAAACAAACCAGTTCAATTCCCAATTTGTCGCATTCTTTTTTTACACCTGTATAAACAGAAATTTGATATTCTTCGTTAAGAACATTTAAAACTAAACCAATTCGCATAAATATAGTATACTATTCTTTTGAATAATATGGTATTATAAATAATATGGAAAATACAGTTATAATTATTGATGATCATCCTTTATTCAGCAGAGGATTAGCTCAGCTTATTGAAACTCAAAAAACTTTAAAAGTTGTTGGGACTGCAAAAGACAGAAGTGAAGCTTTGGAATTAATCAACAAAATTACACCAGATTTAGCTATTGTTGATTTGAATCTTGGTCAGGAAGACGGGCTTGAACTTATTAAAGATATTCTTTCTTTCAGGCCACAAACAAAGGTTCTGGTTCTTTCTATGCATGATGAACGCTTTTATGCCGAACGTGCCTTGAATGCTGGTGCAAAAGGTTACATTATGAAAGAAGAAGCTGAAACTCAGGTTATTAATGCTATACAAACTGTATTGTCTGGTGAAATTTATTTGAGTACTGCTGAAAAACAGCGTTTAAACAGACTGGTAAAAGGAAATTCCGAAATTCAAAATGATTTTGATACTATTTCTGCCCTTTCCGACAGACAGTTCCAGATTTTCAGCCTTATTGGAAAAGGATTGGGAACTGTAGAAATTGCAGGAAAGCTAAACTTAAGTATTAAAACAATAGATACCCATAAAGAAAATATTAAATCTAAACTCCACTGTACTTCTTCTGCAGAATTAAGACAGATGGCCATAGAGTGGACAAACCGCAGTAATTAAAAAAAAATCCCGTTCATTTTCTATAGTGAACGGGATTTTTTTTGCATATTTACATTATTTTAAGTTTCTTCCATACAAATCTGAAAGGAACTTAAGCCACTGTGCATCTTTTTCTTTTAACTGATTCTGTGCAAATCTCCAGGTCCAGTTACAGCCGGTAGTTGCAGGCTGATTCATTCTTCCAGAATTGTCTGTACCAAGAATGTCCTGCAATGGAATAACTGCAAAACTTGCTGTAGAAGCCAGACAAGATTTTATCATATCTTTTCTAAGTTGCCCTGTCTTTACCAGTGCTCGTGCTTTTTCTTCTGAAAGTTCTTTTCCTTCAATATAGTTTGCAACAAGAACCAGCTGTTCCGCACCTGCATTTTCAAGCCAGCCTTGCATAGTATCATTGTCGTGAGTACCTGTGTACATAACACAATTAGAAGTATTAAACATATGTGGCTGGAAATAATTTACCATTCCATGTTCCTTTGCTTCTTCCGGGCTAAAGGCAAACTGAAGTACTTTCATTCCAGGGAAATTACAGTCATCTCTAAGTTTTGCAACCTCATCTGTAATAACACCAAGATCTTCAGCAATTACCGGAATATCACCAAGTTTCTTTTTAATTGCATTAAATAAATCTAAACCAGGACCTTTTATCCATTTACCATTAATGGCAGTTTCTTCAGTTGCAGGAACAGACCAATAAGCTTCAAAACCTCTAAAATGATCAATGCGCAAAACATCAGTTAATTCATAAACACGTTTAATGCGATTAATCCACCACTGATACTTTTCTGCTTTCATTGCATCCCAGTCATATAATGGATTTCCCCAAAGCTGACCTGTTGCGCAGAAATAATCAGGAGGAACGCCAGCAACACAATTAGGTTTACCGTCTTTATCCAGCTGGAATAATTTCTGATTAGACCAAACATCTGCACTGTCTGGAGCAACAAAAATTGGAATATCACCAATAAGACTTACACCTTTGTTGTTTGCATAAGTTTTAAGTGCATTCCACTGAAAGTCAAAAAAGAACTGTATAATTTTTAACTGTTCAATTGTATCTTTATGTTCTTTTTCCCATTTTGCAACAGCTTCTTTTTCACAACGGGCAAGACTTTTTTCCCAATACGAATGCCACATTGAATTAGCAGGTTTTTCTTCTGCAGCTTTTTTATCGTAATACTGTTTAATGCTCATAAAAACTGCAAAATTATTTAACCAGTTAGCTTTTGACTTACAAAAATCTTTGTATAATTTTTTATCTTCATCATTAGCATTGGCGGCAAAATAACTTGCACATTCATTAAGAACCGGCATTTTCCACCATACCACTGCACCAAAATCTACGTTACCAGTTTTTTTAATATAATCTGGTGTTTTTAATACAGAAGAAGGAGCCCATCCTTTTTCCACAAGCATTTCTAAATCTATTAAAAGAGGATTACCTGCATAAGTCGAAAAAGATGCATAAGGAGAATCTCCGTAACCTGTTGGACCTAAAGGCAAAACCTGCCACAAAGTTTGTCCACCAAGGGCAAGCCAGTCTACAAAATCATAAGCGGCTTTACCAATTGTTCCAATTCCATATTTGCCAGGCAATGAAGTAGGATGTAATAATACACCACTCTTTCTTTCAAATTTCATATTATTCCTCTAATACTCAAAAATAAGTCTTTATAAATATTAACATACATATATCTTTTTTTCCATTCCGTTGTATAATTCTTATATGACAATTTTTTTAGTTTCTACACAGCCTGAAATATGTCACATAATTGCAAAAAAGTTTCCACAGCACAGCTGCTTTGTTTTTTCAAGTTTGCCTCGTTTTACACAAATGCTGGACGATTTAAACAGAATGCCAGATTTAGTGATTATGGATTATCTTACATTTAATCACGACATTTATAATGTATATGGCGAAATGAAGCGGCACAAAGTTTACATCCCGCTGATTTTTTATAATGATCCCTGTCTTACACTTCCAACCCGCAGTTTACATTGGAAAAATCAAATTGAATATGAAAAACCTCATGGTGCTGAATATACAGTTACAGAAGAATTAATGGAAATATTCAAGACAGTAGAACAAATGGTTGAATCACCAGAACTTTCTCCATATATTGCTCTAATGCAAAAACCACTTCCATTACCAGACAGCATTAAAAATTTCGATGATTATACAAAACTACTGGATATTCGCACAGAAGAAAAACTGGATTACATAAAACAGGAACTTACAGCACATCAGTATTTTTTGTTTGATGTATTATTTTCTAAAAAAGGAAGTTATCTTTCGTTAAACGAAATTACAGCAAAATATAGAGAAAACCAAAAATCTATGACAGAAAAATCTCTGGAAGTTATTATTTCCAGATTAAAAACAAAACTGAAAAGTTTACCTAATTCCGGCTTTTATATACAAAGTTCAGATAAAACTTATGGTCTGTTTGAAAAATAACTGATTTAAAATAAAAAAGAGATTGGAAAAACCAATCTCTTTTTTATACTAACCTAATACCTTAGATATTCTTTCCAATACCTTTTTACGGTCAAGAGGTTTTACAATATAGCTTTTTGCACCAAGCATCAAAGACTTTTTAACAAGTTCTTCTTTACCAAGAGCACTTACCATTACAACCTTTGCATTTTTATCAAAGTTCATAATCTGTTCCAAAGCTGTAATACCGTCCATTTTTGGCATAGTAATATCCATTGTTACCAAGTCAACATGTGGACAAAGTTCTTTGTATTTTTCAACGCCTTCTGCACCATCAATAGCTGTTGCAACAACGTCATAACCTTCACTTGCAAGAATCTGACCTAACTGTTTAGCAACGAACATAGAGTCATCAACTACTAAAACCTTAAAAGATGTTCCATCAGTTTTTAATCCCTCAGGTGGACGTTCGTTAATTGTTGGATAATCCTGTATAGTTTTCATTTTTATCTCCTATATACTAAGTACGTTCTCTTATAGCAACGTTAACTTCAATCTTACCACAATGAGAAATAAGTGGAACAATAAGTGCTTCTACATTTTCTGTAGTTCCACCTAATGCTGCAATTTCCATCTTCTGTCCAACAAACAATGTTGGAGGTGTAAGGTCAAATTTGAAACCTAATTCATGTAATTTTGTTACAGCCTGTGCTGTAATAAGATTTGCTAATTCACTAATAGTTGCTTTAGCTAAATCATCAAATGCAGGTAATGTTTCACCATTCATTGCAGAAGCAATATTCAAAGCTGTTTCCATTGTCATATCAAATAAAACACGACCTTCAACATCACCAGCAAGACCAACAAGAGCCGCAACACCCATAACAGGCATAGCAGTTGATTTTAAATACAAATCGCCTCGTTTAACATCCGCTCCTCCCAATACTTCCTGAAGAACTCGGAATGATGTTTCTACAAACGGGTTAATATATTCTACTCGCATGTCTTTCCCCTTTTAATCTTTAGTATATGCGGTAATGGATCCAGCTGATTTTTCACCAAAACCGTATTTAGCAGGAAGTACTTCATTGTCACCAACAACAATAATACCGTTCCCTTTAACTTTTTCCTGGAAATCAGAAATAATTACATCCTGAGATGCAGCATCACATAAAGATAACACATCTCTTGCAAAAATAACATCCACCATAGGCAAAACATTTGTATTTTTGCAGTCGTGATATTCAAACAAGATGCTTTCTTTTATTTCTGGACTGAATGTGTATTCTCCATTTGCTTTCTGTGTAAGATATGGTCCATACCACTGTCCTGCAAGTTCTGCTGGAACAGAAAGTAAGGCTGCATTTGAAACACTAAGCAAGTCCACATCCTGAGCATAAATCTTAATCATTGCCTGAGGATACTTGGCTTTAAGGATACAGGCAAGAGAATAAGATTCCATACCTTTACCACAACCAGGGTTCCATACAATAATAGTTTTTGCTGCATTGTCTGGTAAAACTGCTTTTACTGCATTTGCGTAATCTTCAGTCCACCATTTATCACTGCATACTGACCAGAAAGATTTAAGGTACTCATCTGCATCAGCTGCATTCTGTAACTGAGTTGAAGCACCAGCTTTTTCTTTTTCCCAATCAGCAAATCTGAACTTAACCCATGAATTATTTATGTCTGTAACATAAAAGTTTTTATACTGAGCTAAATTTTCAGCAATAAATTTAATATCAATTTCAGTTTTAGGCTGTTCTTTTACAACCGGAGCGGCTTGTGCTTTAGGTGCAACCGCTGAAACTGCAGGAGACGCAGTACTTTCTTCTTTTTTCATCTGAAGTTTTGCTGTATTTTCCTGATAGTATTTATTTATGTCTTCCTGTTCTTCTTTTTCTTTTACAGAAAAGATTCTCATTACATCAAGAAGGACATAAAGTCTGTTATTATTTTCAACAACACCATTAATATATTTAATATTAATATCACCAAATAAAGGATGTGGTGGCTGAATAGTGCTTTTCTGAACACCAATTACTTTATCAATCTTATCTACAACTAGACCAAAAATCTGATCATCAATTGAAAGAATAAGAAGATTCTGCAATTTATTATTATCATGTGGCTGAACTGGAATATTAAAGAAGATTCTCAAGTCCAAAATTGGAATAATTTCACCACGAAGATTGTATACACCAAGAACAAATGGCTGTGTATTAGGTACGTAAGTAAAACGGCCAGCTTTGGCAATTTCTTTTACATGCATAATATCAATACCATAATCTTTACCGGCAAGGTCAAAAGTAACCATTTTAAAGTCGATAAATGCGGCAGCTTCTTTTCTTTCGTTAATCTGTTCTGCAGTAAGCGCTGTATTATTCATTGTATTCATATCCATAACTTACTCCTTATTCAGTAACAAATTCCTGCTGCTGTGAAAGGATTTCCTGACGAACACCCAAATCGAGCAACTGGCTTACATCAATAATTAAAGAAACTGAACCATCACCAAGAATAGAAGCACCGGCAATTCCAGGAGATACTGTAAACTTATCTTTCAAAGGTTTAATTACAACATCCTCTTCACCAATAAGTGTATCTACCATAACACCAATTTTCTTTTCCTGTGTACCAACAATTACAATGTAACATTCCTGAACATTTTCTGGCTCTGGAATATTAAAGAGTCTTGAAAGTCTAAGTACACTAATAACTTCATTTCGAACATTAAGAATTTCGTAGTTATCAATGTGCTGAATATCATCAACACTAATACACTGGCTTTCAATAACGTTTGCAATTGGAATAGAGTAAATTTCTTTTCCAACACGAACAAGAAGACCCTGAATAATTGCAAGAGTTAAAGGCAATTTAATTGTAAATGTTGTACCTTGACCTTTTACAGAATTTACAGAAATTGTACCTTTAAGATTTGTAATCATTGTCTTAACAACATCAAGACCTACACCTCTACCTGAAATGTTGGAAATCTTTTCTGCTGTAGAGAAACCAGGCTGCATAATAAGCTGATATGCATCCTGATCTGAAATATTTTTATCTGGATGGATAAGACCTTTTTCAATAGCCTTAGCCTTTACCTTTTCTACATCAATTCCGGCACCATCATCTTTAATTTCAATAACAATCTGGTTACCTTCGTTTGAAGCTTTAAGAAGAACTGTACCTGTTTCGTCCTTACCTGCTTTAGCACGAACTTCTGGAAGTTCAATACCATGGTCAACAGAGTTACGAACACAGTGCATAATTGGATCGAGAAGATCTTCAACTACAGATTTATCAAGTTCTGTGTCTTCACCTTCAATTTCCAGGTTGATTTTCTTATTCAAATCACGCTGCAAGTCACGAACAACACGAGGGAAACGGCTGAAAATCTGATTGATAGGAACCATTCGAATCTTCATTACGCCTTCCTGCAATTCGCTGGAAATTGTACCTAACTGCTGTGTATAAGAACGGAACTTAGCTGTAATACCTTTTGAGTCAGTATCATAAGCTTCGAACATAGAGTTCATAGAACCGTATTCTTCCTGAATTGATTTTTTAATTTCGTTGATTGTAGCACCCTCTTTTAAGCGGTTTGCATATTCTGGCAAACGGTCAAACAACGAGTGCAATTTTTCTTTATACTGAGCTTCGATTGACTGTAAAGTTGTAAGCTGGTTAGCAGACTGCATTGCAAGCTGGTTGAAAGATGCTTTTACAATTACTGCTTCTGAAACCAGGTTCAAAAGATTATCAATTCGTTTAGAATCAACGCGCAATACAGAACCCTGCTGAGCATGAGCTGTATTTTCTTTCTTTGGTTCAGCTTTTTCTGAAACTGCTTTTGCAACTGATTCTTCTGCTTTATTTACTTCTACAACTGGAGCAGCAGATGCAACAGGTTCAGCAACAGACTGAGCAGCTGGAGTTTCAACTTTAGCTGGAGCTGCAGGCTGTGCGCTAGGAGCAGCATCAAAGTTTTCTTCTGTAATAAGATGAGCGTCTGTAATTAAAGTAACATCGCTTAAGAAAGATGCGTCTTCAATTTCAGAACCTTCACAAGAAGAAGATACATAATAAAATACATTTTCGTAGAACTGGTCTTCATATAAGGCATCAAAATCTGGAATAGTTTTTAATACATTTCCAATTGATTTTAATGTTGCGAATACCTGAATACCACCTACAGTATTCATTGGATTAGATTCATCAAATTTAACAGCGACACACCAGAGTTTCTGGCCGCCTTCACAAGTAGATTTTAATTCTCTGTATTCATCTTCTGTTAAAGGAGGAATATCCATGCCTTTTACAGCTGGAGTTTCTACAGGAGCTTCAACAACTGGTAATGGAGCTTTAGCCACATTAATAACAGGTGCTTTTGTATTTTTATCACCTTTCTGTGGAATATAACCATGGAGTTTTTCTACAATAACATCAATATTTTCAGAATACTGTTCACCATTCTGACGTGACTCAAGCATTGCTTTAATAACATCAATAGAAGTGAGAAGTAAATCAACTACATTTTCATCAACAGAAAGTCTATCGGAACGGATTTCATCCAAAACATCTTCAACAGTATGAGTAAAGTGCGACAATTCTGTCATCTCAACAGTTGCAGAGCCGCCTTTAAGAGTGTGGGCAGCACGGAATATTTCATCAATTGCTTCATGATTTGTTGGATCATTCTCAATTACGAGAACATTACTTTCCAACTGTTCAACCTGCTGTTCAGCTTCCGCGAAAAAGTCTTTTAAGAGTTCCTCATTATTAGGGTCAAGATAATCACTCATACCCTATATTATATACCGAAAACGAGAGTTTTCAAGAGAAAAACCCATAAATTTTCAAATCCAAACAAAATCACTTTTATGTAAAGTCTTACTCTTTTTCTGCCGAAATTATTAGTGTATAATTTTAAACTGATTTTAAGGACAAATCTCCTAAGAGAGGAAATTTATGAAAATGAAAAAATACTTTTTTATTGCTGCATCACTTTTTCTTTTATTAGTACCTGCGAAAACTTTTGCCGGATCATTTTTCACAGCTAATGCCGGAGGAAGACTAAATTATTCTTCTACTCCAGATGCAGCCGTTTACGATCCAAACCTCTCTATGGAAGCATTTATTGAAAGTCAGTTCAATTTTTCTGAAACTCTCTGGAGCCACTTTAACTTTTCTCTTAAAACCGGAGATTTTTTAAGCCAGAAACTTTTTAGTGCTACAGATGCAGCATTTAAAATTGATGAGATTTCTTTAATTTCCAGTGCAAAAATTGAAAATTCAGTAAATTATCTTGGCATATACATGGGAAGCTTTGATCCTGTTGGTTCAGATTTCTTCTTTCAAAGATATTTTGGACAGCAGCCAATTGCTTCAAAACTAACAGAAAGCTGGCTGGGAAAAGCAAGTTCCATTCTTTACCCACACTTTGGTATTGGTTTAAGCGATGTAATCAGATTCAACAAGAATCCTATGGCTTTAGGAATTTATGCATACTTTAATAACGAAGATGAAAAATATTATGTCTTCAACACAGACCTTAGATACGCTTGTGTTTACAGATATTTGTCTTTTGATATTGCAGGTGGTATTGGTATTCCACTTTCAGACAAATATAACGGAACAGATGCAATTGTTGTTGTAGATACTGTTTACTGGCATGCTGGTGCTACCCTTCTTGTTGGTAATAACTATACTCAAAGTTTGTTTATTCAAGGCGGTTTGTTTAATGCTTCCTTTACAAAAAAAGATTCAAGCATTATTGCTTCACCAGATGATTTTTACATTCTTATTGAACCACGTTTCCTTATTGGTAATACACACTTAAATCTTACAGTTTACAGCCTTCCAAAACAGACTGTTGAACAGCTGCTTTTTATAAAAGACACACTTGGCGTAAATATTAATGTTTATAACGATACTCTCAACTGGGGCTCTAAAAAAGTCTGTGTTGGTACTAACTTTGCAGTTTCTTTCAAAGACAGAACTTTTATGGACATAATGAGTCTTAAAGATGATGTAATGACATTTAATTTTGATGCCTTTATCACTCCATATTTTTCTACAAACCTGCTTAACGGACAGGTACACGGTCAGATTACTGTAGAAGTGATGGACTTTTTCAGAAACAACTGGCAGAACGCATTCAGCATTGACCTGGGCTTTAGAACATCTTTATAATTTTTTCTTGATTTACTGAAAAAATAATATTAACTTTTAGGTATGAATAATTACAGTAATGAAGGTAAAGATAATTCAGAAGTTTTAGATATTATTGATTTACCAGTTTCGGTTTCTAACCTGCCAAAAACAAATGATGATTTTTACAGAATGGCTTTTCAGTTTCAGCAGATTATGATGATTTATGAAAGTGCTGTAAAACAGATTGAAACAAAACTGGATATTCTTAACAAAGAAAGCAAAGTTAGTAGAAAAAGAAATCCTATTGAAACAATAAAATCAAGAATAAAGTCTCCAGACAGCATTGCTAATAAACTGGAAAAAAAGAAAAAACCTGTTACTTTTGAGTCAATGATGAATAATTTAAATGACATTGCGGGAGTACGGGTTATTTGTCCTTATATTTCAGATATTTATGCAGTTAGAGATATGCTTTTAAAACAGCCGGACATTACCCTTTTAGACCAGCACGATTATATTGAACAGCCTAAAGAAAGCGGTTACAGAAGTCTTCATCTGGTTATTTCAATTCCGGTTTATCTGTCTAAAACAGAACATAATGTAAAAGTGGAAATTCAGCTTAGAACAATTGCCATGGACTTTTGGGCCAGTCTGGAACACGAACTGCATTATAAAAACACAGCAAATATTCCAGACAGTGTAAGAAGAGAATTGTTCAGAGTTGCTGAAACAATTGCAATGACTGACCGGGAAATGGAAGAAATTGCTCTTGAACTGCAAGCTCTGGAATAAAACTACTACTGAAGTGTTTTATTGGCACGCATCATATTAAATACAGAATCTTCTCCAATAAAGTGACCTGTTCCTGCAAAAATAAATGTTGTGCCGCCATTTGAAATATATTTTGCAATCTTTTTTGCCCAAGTCTTATTTCTATTTTTAAGAAGCGCATTGTAATAGCCTTTCATATCGCTATTTGAAGCAGCTTCAGCTTTCAATTCTGCAAAGTATGCTTCTTCCATAACCTTGTCGTCTTTTGAAAGATATGCATTGTATAACTTCATAAAGTTTTCAACAGTTTCATCTGGGTCTTCAAGAGCAGCAATATTCTGTTTTAAAGCAGCCAGCTGATAATCAAAATTACCATAAGTAATAATGTCAACCTGAACTTTTACATCATCAAGGCCTTCCATGTGTCTGCCAGTACTGTTACAAAGATTAATAAAATAATTATCGTAGGCTTCTACAAAGTCCAAATCAACTTCATTAAGAACAAGACTTGATAATACCTGATTTAAAACCCAAGGTTTAAAAGAATAATATGCAGCAGCCTGAGCACCAAGATTTTCTTTTAAAATGCGTTTTTCATCATCTGTAAGATAATTATCCAAAGTCTTTTTTGGATCAGAAATTATAGCCTTCATAACCTGAGCCTGAATCAAATCATTAATCTGGCTCCAGCCTTCTGTACTGATTTCACCACTTACTACATCAGCATTTTCAAAAGCTTCCATTACATAAGCTGGAAGTGGATAAAGACTTTCGTCCCCCGCATGGAAAGTACCAAGAATATAAACTTTAGAAGGCTGACCTTTTTTGTCAGTTCCAGAAATTTCCCAGAACATTGCGCCTTCTTTTTTGGTTACAGTTGCTTTATCTTTTGCAAAAACAGAAAAAACAGTAACAAATAAAAGTGCAATAACTAATAATCTTTTTTTCATTTTTAACTCCTATTTTTTTAATTTTTTATTTCTTTTCTTTTGGATTATATGTGTAGAATGAACAGTTGCAGCGTCCACCCTTTTTAACTCTATACAAAGCTTCATCGGCTTGAGTTTCAAGCAGGTCTACATAACCGCAGTCAGAGAATGCAACACCTACACTTAAAGAAACCGATGGAAGATCATCCTGAATATTCTGCAAAATATTATTCATATCTGCAATTTTCTTTTGAATAACACTCTGAGCAGAATCTCCAAATTTTGTCATAATAACAGCAAATTCATCACCACCAATGCGGGCAACATAGTCTGTTGTTCTAAACTGTTCCAAAAGCAAGTGACCAATTTTCTTTAAAACTTCATCACCAATTGCATGACCATAGGTGTCGTTTACATGCTTAAATAAATCTATATCAATAATAAGATAAGCAATGGCTTCCTGAGACTCTTTGAAAATATTTTTGATTTGATCCAAAGCCTGGCGGTTTATTAAACCAGTAAGAAAGTCGTGTTCTGCTTTATGACGCAAAATTGAAGCTTTAATTTCATTTTTTTCAATTAATGAATTGTAAGTTTTTGCAATACAGCGGGTTTCAAAAGAACCAATTACCTTCATTTTGCCGCTGTTTTCAATACTTTTTATGTGTTTATAAAGAGGACGAAGAATAAGGAAATGAAGCATTAAATAAAATGCCAGACTGGCAAAAACAAGTAAAATAACAGCAATAAGAGAGTTACGGTAAAGATTACTGATTAAAGCATCCTGTTTATACTGATTGCTGATTGTTTTATTAATAAGTGAATTTAATGCATCTGAACTGAATTTTACAATTCTGTCTTTAGAAGCCAGATATACACTGTCAAAAAGCATATTACGGGCTTTATCAATTTTTTTCTCATTAGAAAGTGCCTGATCTTCTGGAGTAAGTGTAATAAAATAATATTTATCTTTTTTTATTGTTTCAGGATTTCCAAGAGCTTCTACTATAAGTTTCTGACTGTAAAGTTCTATTTCTCTAATATATTCAGATTCCCGCAAAGCCATTTTTAGGCAAGTATCTGGTTCATCTCCAACGTGAGTCAGTTCAAGAATTTCCAGAGCAGTCTCTCTTCTTTGCAATGTGCTGTATTCGTAGTAGTAATTTGTAATAGATTGAGGGTCTTGTGTTACAGCAAAAAGCCGCATTTGATTAGTAAGATATTCTTCAGCATCACGGAATTCATTAATTGCTTTATCGCATTCAGAATAATCATTCATTTCAAGAAACATTTTATTGTATTCCTGTTTCACTGAAACAATTCCACGGAAAACAAAAAAGCTTAATGCACAAACAATTAAAGTAGAAATCCAGTTAATAAGTTTGATTTTTATGCCTTTTGTTTTATTCTTTTTTTGATTCGACATTTTTTCCCCTTTTTTTAATTAACTTATTGTAAACATATATAAAATATCATTCAATAATGAATCTTGATTTTGCCAGTTTTTGGAGTATATTTTGTGTTATTTCAAAGGCCTGGGGCCATAAAGTTGCAGTAATATCTTTTTCTGTATGAAGATACTGCCAGGTTTTTACTTTTTCCCCGTGAATTGCAGCTTCAATTTCATTGGAAGGAAGCATAGTAATTGCAACGGCAGGAATACCATTTACAATGAATCCGGCATTATCGCTATAGTCGGAAGGCACTTTGAACCACTTGCCTTCATTTGACTGAGCCAGCAGCTGGCATGCTTTTTTTTCAAGCTTACTGTATTGCTGTAAAAACTTTTGTGGAAGATTAGAAGGAAATCTGGACTGAGAAACTACAGGTATGTCACCCCGCCCCATGCAATCAAAAACAAAAATATCATCATTAACAATGTTTAACTTTTTAAAAAGAAGGGCAATATCATAAGCTCCCTGCTGATTAATTCCTTCTTCTCCCATTTCTTCCCCGTCTGTAAAAATAAGACGGATATTATGAGTTTCATCACTGGCAGCCAGTTTACATGCCCATTCCAGCATAGAAAAAACTGCAGCAGAATTATCGTTTGCACCAGGAGAATTTGGAACTCTGTCATAATGAGCAATAACTGTTTTGATTTTATAAATTGGATTGTATTGTTTTCGAGGAAATTTTACATAAATATGATTTTTGCCGTTGATGGAAATAACAGGAGCTTCTACCCCCCTTTCTTTAAGATAGGAGATAATAAACTGCCTGCGATCACAGTCCATGCTAATAAAATCTTCAAACTCTCCAGGAATCAAATACATAGTTAAATTATAACAATTTTATTTTTCTATATAAAGCGTACTACTTTAATATTTATGCTTAATATAGTATATTTTACCCAATAAATTTTAAATTTGGAGTGTGAAATATGTCTACACCATTAGAAAATTATTTGGCAAGTTGCAACGGAAAACCTTCTGCTGCAATGTGTGCTTATGTTGCAAATCTTCAGCAGGTTGCTGCTGTAGGTCCTGATATCGCTGCTTCAATCGTAAACGAAATTGACAATCAGCGCAGTCATCTTAAATTAGTTGCTTCTGAAAACTATTGTTCATTAAACGTTCAGGCAGCTATGGGAAACCTTCTTACAGATAAATATGCAGAAGGATATCCTGAACACCGCTACTATGGTGGATGTGTAAATATCGACGCTGTAGAAAATGTTGCAGCTCGTGAAGCAGAAGCTCTTTTTGGTGCAGACTATGCATATGTTCAGCCACACTCTGGTGCAGATACAAACTTAGTTGCTTACTGGGCAATCTTAAGCGCAAAAGTTGAAACTCCAACTTTGGAAGAACTTGGAGTTAAATCTTTGAACGATCTTACTGATGAACAGTTTGCAGAACTCCGTGTTAAATTCGGAAATCAGAAACTTATGGGTCTTGACTACTCTTGTGGTGGTCACCTTACACACGGTTATAAAATGAACGTTTCTGCCCGCATGTTTGAAAGCCATCCATACGGTGTAGATAAAGAAACTGGTCTTTTGGACTATGATGCAATTGAAAAACAGGCTATGGAAGT
>JAKSTH010000037.1 GCA_024402655.1 Treponema sp.
GATTCTTTCTATTTTACTGGTTTTATTATGCTTTGTGTCATGTAAGTATGATTTAGTGCCAGAACCAACTGGCAATGGCGGACATGAAACCATTTCAAGTTCTGATAAAATTTTTCCACCAGATTCTGTAACTGCTTCTCAAGGATTATACAGAATATGTGAATTAAACTGGAATCCAGTAAAAAATGCTGTACAGTATTTAATTTTTGCCGCAGATTCACCATACGATGAATTCATTCAGATTGGCGAAACTTCTGGAAAAGAAACAACTTTCACAATCCAAAACGAACCAACAGGTAATTATAAATATTTTATGATTAAAGCTGTAAACTTTTTTGGAACAACATCACTTGGCAGTAAAATAGTATGCAGTACAACATTGGATGTTCCTATTATTACTGCAATCAACAAGAATGCCGATGGTACAAGTGTAGAAATTAGCTGGTGGATGGGTAACTGCTCTGAAACGACATACATGAATTCTGTTCAGTACAAAGTTGTTGTTTATAACAAAACAAAAACTAAAATTTTCGAATCAGATTTTATTCCTGGAACTACCACAAACTATAAAGTAAATAATTTGGAACCAAGAACAGAATATTACTTTCAGATTCAGGCAAACTTAAAAGATTCAGACCAGAAACCAGAGCTATCCGATCTTACGAATACAGAAACAGCTCACAAAGTTTTGCCAGCAGCACCTATGAACCTTAAAGTCTCTCAGGGTGAAAGTAAAGACAATATAGTAATAAGCTGGGATTTACCAGAACCTGTAGATTACTGTGACAAAAAAACAATGATTTACTCAACACACCCAGTTTATTTTACAATTCAGAGAAAAATCTTTGGTGACTCAGATGAAAATTTCACAACACTCCAAAGTTATATTGGTACTGTAAAAAATGTAGGACTCACATTTAATTGTGAAAATGGACAGACTAACAGCAGCCTTCTTAAAATCACTAAAAACTCCGAGGGCATTACAAATACAAATTATCCAAAGTACACTTCTCTTTCAACATTAACATATACAGATAAAACTGCTTCTAAAGGAAACAAATATGTTTACAGAATCCGCTCTTATACAGATGATGTTGGAACAGAATTAATCACATCAGAAGAAACTTCCTTTGTAGATGAAGAAGGATGGGTTCTTTGTACTCCAACCTTTAGTGTTAATAGTGAAATGGATAAGCAGGAAAATGAAATTACTTCCATCGACGTAGATTTTGATGTTAATTTTGAAGATTTTGGAAAAGACTATGTTTATCTCATCACATATCAAAGAACTCCATTTGGAACTGCAGGTTCTCAACCAGATGCAGAAAAAATATATGCAGCTTCTACAACAAAAAACTTTAACAGTTATACTTTTGCAGAATTAGAAGATGAAAACATTCACGGTTATTATTCATACAGTCTTTATATTCTTAATTCTAATTCAGACAGAAATACCATACCTGCAAGCGGTTCATACATTGATAAAGTTTCTGCCCAGGCTATTATTTCTGTAACAAATGATGCTACAAAAATTCCAGAAATCAAAAACTTCAACGTAAAAAGCGGGTATAAAAACAAGTTTGTTTTATCATGGGATAAAATTGATGGTGCAGAATACACTGTAAAATGGATTCCTTACGAAAACGGTCAACCTGGAGAATTGAACACAAAAGTTCTTACTTCCAGTGATTATACTACAAACGGAAATACAGTTACCTTTAATCATGAAGCAATTTCTGGCGACAGAAGACTTTATTCTCTCTTTGTTACAAAAGATGGTATTCCAGATTCAAAAGTTTATTCGCAGATTAGCGAAACCCTTGGTACAGCAGTTCCTGTAATGGCAACGCCAGATTATAAAACTATTACTGTTTCATGGCCTGTAGTTCAACAAATAGATACAGATTACATTTATACAGCAACTTATTCAGACCATACTTCTGTAATTAATGCTTCAACAACCCTTACAGAAGAAAACGGAATAATTACATTAAAAATTGATGAACCTGTGGGTTATAATGATCCTGCAAAATCAGGTTTACCAATTACATTGAAAGTTATTTCTTCCAACTCAAAAACAGGAGATTCAACAAGTGCTGAAATAAATGTCTGCACCTTAGGACCTGCTTTAATAAATACAAAAGCAGAAACTGAAAATATTCAGGAAAGTCGCCTTCAAGTTACATGGAATAAAATTGAAGGAGCCACCGGCTACATTATTTATAGAACAAAGTATAATTACAATTCAGACTTCACCAAATGGGTGTTCAGTAAAGCAGATACATACTTCTACAATTCCGAAAATGATATTTTAGAAGCATCAGGAAAACTTCAAACAAATGGAGCAGATGTTTCTACAAGCAGAGCTAAGATCTCTCTTTCAGGGAATACATACACCTTAATTGATTATGACTGTCCTCAAACAGATTCTTCAAGTTCATATGAAGAACGACAAGCTGAAATAAAATGGGGTGCACCATATGGTTATGTTGTACTTCCTGTAAAAAACAGTGTAAAAGATTTTGTTTTTGGTGATGATTCAAACTATCTTAAAACTACAGATGAAGGCGAAGCAGGATTCAAATATACTTCAGAATTTAAAGATCAGAAAACTGCGACTAAAGGTTTTGGTTTCAATATTGCAGCAGAAAAAGCTCAAAGTTTAACACAACAGGTTGTTACTTGGGCACCACCATATTTTGCAAAATTGGGAAAACCTTTTACACCAGAATTATACAAACGCAGTGTAAATGGCAGTGAAAAAGGAAGATGGACAAAAGTAAATACAAATTCTGCACCTCAAGCAACTACAGTTTCATATTATCCGACAAATACCGAAAAAGACGATACTTTTGAATACTTTATTACATATTCTAACCAGTTGCCTACAGAATCGATTATGAGCCACCTTTCTAAAGTATTGGAAAATGATTCAAAATATGATTATACAAATGTTCCAAGTGAACAGAAGAATAAAGGCTATCTGTTATATATTCCATTTACAGCTGGTTTTGGTGGTGAAAACTGTGTACCAACAGATTCAACTTATTATTCAGAAGTAATAGACTGGAATAATTTATGGGATTATTCAAAACGTTCCATCGGTCCAAAGTCTGCAAAAGTATATGTATTTAATCCAGACAGACCTGTATATGCAGAAGGAGATACAAAAAAAGAAACTCCACTGTGGACTGAATTATTCTCATTAAAAGGAGACCTTTCATTTAATGAAAACTCTAATGCTACTAACATTACAATTGACCAGGCAACAGATTCTAAAGTCTTTGTAAAGCCAACTCACTTTACTGGTGACACTGTAGATTCTAATAAAATGGGGCTTACAGAAGGACAGCTTGTTGTCCTTAGAGATTATCTACACTACTACAAAATTGTTTTCAATAATGATGACAAACTTAGTATTGGTAATGACATGAGTATTTCTGCATATAGAAATATTACACCTGCTGAACTTTGTGTTTGTGTAAACTATATTATATCAGAAGGTATTTATAGAGCTGGTATTTACAATGCAACATTAGGAAATACAAGTACTAAAAAGGTATATGGAGCAAACAACTCTTATTTAAGATTCTTCTTTGATGTTAATGGTGCATTTGATTATTACGATAAAGTTGAATGGGAATTTAATAATTCATATCAGCATATTTTTAATAACGGGCATTCTTCTATAGATAGTAGTAAGGATAACAAAGAGTTTACAAGTAGCTTTACATTAAAAAGTGCCAAATCACCTCAAGAAGCTTCTTCAGATGAAGGAACGATTTATCGTTTGCCAAAACTTTCTATTACTGTAGAACATGCATCAAAGTTGGAATCGTATTCTGGAACTGTAACTGTTTCAGTAAATCCAGACTGCGGTAAAAAAGAAAACAAATGGATATTAATTAATACAGTTGATGGAGAAGAAGTTCTTACTGCAAATTCCAAAGACTACTTCTTAAAAGTTTTCCCTTATGATTTTGGAACCAAGCATGAAAAAGCAGATGGCACTGCCAATACAAACCTTCAGACTTATAAATCACCATGGTGGAACTAAGGAGTAACAAAATGAAAAAGATTATAGCAATAGCATCAGCATTAATAATTTCGATATCATTTACAGCCTGTTATTCCTGGTGGGAATCAAAAACACCTATGGATTCAGATACTCCACATATAGGCTTATCAGATTTTCTTTATAATGAACCTGTTGTTACATCTTTAGAGGCACCTGTTCAGGTACTTGCATCACAGGGGTTATACAAAGATACAATTAAACTTAGGTGGTCAGAAGTTCAAAATGCTACTTCATATAGAATTGAACGAGCAGTTGTTACACCAGATGTGAATGGTAACTACACAGAACCAGAAGACGGCGACTTTAAACTTCTGGAAAAATATGTTTATAAAACTACATATGTCGATGCAGTTTTAACAAATGCCATTGATTCAAGTCAGGAATACAACAATATTTATTATTACAGAATCAGTGCTGAAAATATCCGCAGAGGTTTGGAATCTAGCCCTTATACAGATATTAAATCTATGGATACAAAAGCAAACGGATGGCTTTTACCTCCACCACAGAATTTAAATGTAGACAAAGGTAAATCTCAAGATTCTATTACTGTTTCTTGGGATGGAATTACCAATGCCAAATATTACCTGATTTTCCGTGGGGAAAAATCTAATGGTATTGGCATGGAACAGATTCAAAAAGTTCGTGGTAATCAATTATCTTATACAGACAAGATTACAGAAAATGAACAGGGAAAAGAATTCTACTATAAGGTATGTGCAGAATTAAGTTCTGGACAGCAGTCTGCATTCACTTCTCTTGGTTTAGGCTACACATTAAAAGATGGCGCACCTGTTGCTCCAGAAGAAGTAAAAGTAACAGATGGTTATGGGGACTCTATTTCTGGAATAAAAATAGAATGGAAAAACACAGTTTCTACATCACCTGATCAAACTCTTACATTCTCTGTTTTCAGATCTAGCAATATAGATTCATCTTACACACAGATTTTTTCTAATTTGGATGCTTCTTACACTTCAATTGTAGACACAAGTTCTTTAAAACCTGGAGTTATCTATTACTATTATGTTCAGTCTATAATTGAAAAAAACGGCGAAGTTTCAAAAAGTCCTTTCAGTGAATCTGGACCAGAATCTGAAAATCCGGCTCAGGGATTCTTATTAAGTGCACCTACTGAAACAGAAGTACTTGATACTGAAAATTCCAGCACTGTTCTATTAACTTGGAAACCTGCAATTGGCACAGTGGCTCCATTCAACAAAGAATATACTTATTCAATTTATGTTGACACAGATTTAAACGGTAATTTTGAAACTACTATAGAAACAAAAATTTCTCCAGTAAATAAAGATGGTTTATACGAAATAGAATTAACTAAATATCCTTTCTATAAAATTACAACCATAAACAGTGCAGGACTAGAAAGTAAGAAATCTTCTGTAATTGCACCTAATCCTGCATCCCCATTAAATGTAAAAGCTACAAAAACTTCAAACTTAGGTGATCTTTCGAAGTATTCACCAAACACAAATAATGTTTATCCAGTTCTTGTAACATGGGATGCTCCAATTACAGAAACACCTTATGGGTACCATGTTTATAGATCTACAAATCCAAACACTTCTTTTAGAAAATTAACAGAAGAACCAATTACAGACGGCGTTACTTATTTTATTGATGAAAATGAAACTGCTCGTGCTGGTACGCTTTATTATTACAAAGTAGTTTCTGTAAATATTATGGATAAAGGTAAAAACGGTAATAATCCTGCAGAAGATAAAGAATATAACTGCGCAGGATATGGAGCTCTTACAAGAGATCAGTGGTTTAGAGAATATAATACTACAGTTATGCGTTCTCAGGCTAAACTTACACTTATGCATAAATCAAATGATATGGATAAACTTGGTTCAGAAACAATAAATGGTGACATTTCTGGAACCCTTTATTACAAGGCTGCAATTGCCGGCTTAGGCGCAGAAATTACAATGCATTATGAAAATTACTGTGACTATTACGTAAACAACGATGAAAAGCTTGGAGGTTATTTTATTGTAACTGGAAATACAGATACAACTTCTAACATGAGTGCCAATGGTAATATGCATGGTATTGTAAATGTTACAGGTATGTATCCTGGTAAAGCCGATTACGGTAAACTCCAGATTAAAAGCGGTGCTGCCGGTGGTGGTACTTATAATGTTGAAACTTATGATTTAGATGGAAAAACTTTATTACCAATGGCAGGCGTAAGCTGGACTGTTGGTGAAGAAAACAGAAAATAGGAGCTGATTATATGAAAAAGAAATTTATTTTAGGCACAATTATTACATTATTTATATTACTTTTAGAATCTTGTTATACACCTTCCCCACTCTATGGTGTTTGGGCAGATGATAGTGGCAATAAAATTACATTTATGACAGACGGCTCTTTTTCTGCCGCTATAAGAAATGCAGAAAATGACATTACACAATACGAAGGAACTTACACAGTTATTGACAATGTTCTTAATTTTAATATTAAGGGTGACTCTACATATACCAGAAATACACAATGGGATCTTTATGGTGCTATTTTAAAATTAACATGGACATCTGATTCAAATACCGTAAACCTCATTCTTTATCACACACAAAGATAGGAGCAGTTATGAAAAAAAATATATTTGTTTTGTTCTTACTTTTGACTGGCACATTCATTTTTGCTCAAGAAAAAACTAATGATTCACCTTTCAATTGGCCTCCAAAACTTATTTTTACAGAAGGAGCTTCTTTTAATCAGATTACAAGAATTGAAGTGCAAACAGAAAGAAGTAATTTTGTGCGTGAAAACTTTCTTGTAGGTGCATATTGTGACATTTCTACAAAAGATTTTTGGTTTGTAGATTTTGACTTAAAACTGGCTGCTTATTATCCATTAGCAAACAGATTTAATGGTATGGATCAGAAATCAAAAAATATGTTCAATTATGCCATTGATTTATTTTTTGGTGCAAAATATACCTATGAAGGATTTAAATACATTATTTTAGAAGGTTCTGCAGGACTTCATTATATGTACCAATTAACAGATGAATTCCACTTGAATTATGCAGGATTAGGCCTATTAGGTTCTATAACATTCCCTCTTTCCAAAAACTGGTCCATCATAAACAGCTATTTCTTCTCTTATGACAATGCAAACTTAGGTTCCAATGCAAAGGTTCAGCCTTACGATGCTTCTTATCAATATCACATTGATTTGGGGGTGCGTTTCTCTAAGAAAGTACAAAATAGTTATTACTACATTGGCAAATAAAAAAAAAATTATTATAATAGGCACATTATGGCAAAGATTCAAATGAAAAATGCTATCGCAGAGCTCGATGGCGACGAAATGACACGTGTTTTATGGAAGGTAATTAAAGATGAACTTCTTTTACCTTTTATCGATTTGAAAACAGAATACTATGATTTGGGCTTAAAAGCTCGTGATGATTCTGATGACAAAATCACTTATGAAGCAGCTGCTGCTATTAAAAGACTTGGTGTTGGTGTAAAATGTGCCACAATCACTTCTAATGCAGCCCGTATGAAGGAATACAACCTTAAACAGTTAACTCCTTCTCCAAACGGAATTCTTCGTGGTGAATTAGATGGAACTATTTTCCGTGCTCCAATTTTTGTAAGCAATATTGCCTGCAATGTAAAATCATGGGAAAAACCAATTGTTCTTGGTCGTCATGGTTATGGTGATGTTTACAAAAACTGTGAAATTAAAACTCCATGTGCCGGTACTGCAGAATTAGTTTTCACAGGCGAAGATGGAAAAGAAATCCGTAAAACAATTCAGGTAATGAAAGGTCCTGGAATTATTCAGGGTATTCATAATCTTGATATATCAATTGAAAGCTTTGCACACTGTTGTTTTAAATATGCTCTTGATCAGAAAATCAGTGTATGGCTTGGTACAAAAGATACAATTTCTAAAACTTATGATGGAAACTTCAAAGAAATTTTCCAGCGTGTTTTTGAAGCTGATTATAAAGCAAAATTCGATGAACTTGGTCTTGAATATTTCTATACATTAATCGATGACGCAGTTGCTCGTGTTATGAAATCTAAAGGTGGTTATCTTTGGGCTTGTAAAAACTACGACGGCGATGTTATGTCAGATATGATTGCTTCTGCATGTGGTTCTCTTGCTATGATGACATCTGTACTTGTTTCTCCAAATGGTGAATTTGAATATGAAGCAAGTCATGGAACTGTACAGCGCCATTACTACCGCTATCTTAAAGGTGAAAAAACTTCTACAAACCCTGTTGCTACAATTTTTGCATGGACAGGTGCTCTTGCAAAACGCGGCGAATTAGATGGAACTGCTGACTTAGTTGATTTTGCAAAAAAACTTGAAAAAGCAACTTTAAGCACAATTGAAGAAGGTTACATGACAGGCGACTTAGCTGCCCTTTCTAACCCTCCAGCAAAAGCTATTCTCAACTCTTGGGAATACATTGCTGCTATTAAAGAAAGATTGGAAAAGATGTTATAAAATAACATTCCATTTCTAAATAAAAAAATCCACCGTAAGAGAATCAGCACAAGCCAAGCGCAAATGCCGTTTCTCACGGTGGATTTTTTTTATAACAAGGATGCAATTAAATTAGAACAATGTAGCAATTAAAGATGAATACATTTCCATAATTTTAAATCGCTTCATTTCAAGTTTTGCAGAAAGTTCACGACCTACCTTAAAACTTTCTGGAATCAAGGCAATCTTAAAAATCTTTTCACATCTTCTAAATCCCTTTTTAAGAGAAATTGTGTCATTAACAATTTTTTCCAGGAAAGCTTTTACTTTAGGATTATTCAAAAGATTTTCATAAGTGTCGCTAATAATATCATTCAACTTTGCCCATTTTTCAATTGCTTCTTTGCAAGGCACAATTAATGAAGCCAGATATTTTTTATCTTGACCAAGAACAATTGCACTTTCAATAAATTCACTAGCACAAAGTGCATTTTCAATTCCAACTGGTTCAATATTTTCACCGTCCAGCAATACAATTGTATCTTTTGCACGTCCTGTAATTTTAAGGTAATTATCATAAGTTAATAAACCAACATCACCAGTGTTAAGCCAGCCATCTTTATCAATTACTTTTTCTGTAAGATCAGGGCGTTTATAGTAACCTTTCATTACATGAGGACCACGAATTAAAATTAAACCTCGCTGTCCAAAAGGTAAAGGTTCTGTTCCTGCAACCTGGCCATCTTCTTCTTTTACAATCTTCATTTCGATTGTTGGGAATACTGTACCAATACAACCTGCCTGTGGTCTTTTGTAATTTCTAAAGGCAATTGCAGGTGCAGTTTCAGTTAAACCGTATCCTTCAACCATTTTAATATTTACAGCTCTAAAAAAGTCATCTGTTTCTTTCTGAAGAGCGCCACCACCAGAAACTGCATAAGCAAAGTTTTTACCAAACTTAGCACGAATTTTTCTATATACAAGCAAATCACCTAAAGCACGAAGTGGGAACAAAGCCAGGAAAGGAATAATTCCATGGAAAAATTTAAGAGCCTTATTGATTTTTCTTTCTCTTGTAATGTTTCCAACAACTTCATCTCTGTAGTCTGCATAAGCTTTTCCAACTGCCATAAAAAACTTATAAAGCTTATATGTAATGCCGCCTGTTTTCTGCATTGTTTTATTTACACCTGTAGAAAGTGCTTCCCATAAACGAGGAACACCTGGCATTAAATATGGCTGAATTTCTTCCATATCTGCAAGTAAAACTCTGGCATTTGGTTTTGAATAAGCAATACCGTTTTTAAGGAAAATGGCAACATATAAAGCAAGACGTTCAAAACTGTGCCAAATAGGAAGAATAGAAAGGAACATTCCACCAGCTTTTCCAGGCATAAAGTTGTCTACTGCAGAAAGCTGTGAAATATAATTATTATGTGTAAGCATTACCCCTTTTGGAGTTCCAGTTGTACCAGATGTAAAAATCATTGTTGCAACATCATCTGGTTCTATAGTTTCAAGACCTTTTTCAAATTCAGCTTTAGAAGTTTCCCAGTCTTTTTTTGCTATGGCTGTTCCTTCTTCCATAAGTTTTTCAAAAAGATACACTTTAAGATTAAGAGCCTGAATATTTTGAATCTGTTCATCTGTAAGATTTTCATAACAAATAATATTTTTTAATCCAGGAACTTCTTTCATTTCACAGATTACTTTTTCTATCTGAGCATAATTTTCAAAAATACCAGTTTCACAATCTGCAAAGTTGATAATGAATCTGATTTCGTTACCCATAGAATCGCAACCACGAGGTACATCAATAGCACCTAATGCTTGAATTGCAAAATCTGAAATAAGCCATTCTTTTCTGTTGTCAGAAATAATAGCGATATTGTTTCCTTTTTTAATTCCAAGTTTTTTTAATGCTGCTGCAAAGCAAATAATTTTATCGTAAACCTGGCTGTAAGTTTCTCTCTGAAATTTTCCTGCTGCATCTTTAAATGCCTGTAAGCAGAGGTGACCACATTCTTCTACTCTTTTTTTCAAAAGCAATGGAAGATTTTTTGGTAATGTATGATCAATAACCATTTTTTTCATAATAGCCTCCCAGTATCTATAATGACACTATCACACATTTTGTCATATTGCAAGTAAAAAAAAACAAAAAGCCCTTATTTTGACAAAACTCCCATTCAGAATTAAAATTGTACTATGAATATTAAATCTCGTAAAACTTTTGTTATAGTAGCAGCCATTTCTTCCCTGGCTTTAATAGGTATTTTAATTTTTGCATTTACAAAATCGCCAATTAAAAATACTCAACTTACAGAAACAAAAACTTCTAAGGCAGACCAGCTGATTTTAGGCTTTTCTCAAATTGGTTCTGAAAGTGCCTGGAGAACCCGAAATACTCAGTCTATTTTTGAAGCCGCAGACGAAAATAATATTCAGATTTTATTCGATGATGCACAGCAGAAACAGGAAAACCAGCTTATAGCAATCCGTTCCTTTATTGTTTATCAGGTTGATGTAATTGCCTTTGTTCCAATTGTAGAAACTGGTTGGGATAATGTTTTACAGGAAGCAAAAGATGCAGGCATTCCAGTAATTATTGTAGACCGCCAGATTGATGCTGATCCTTCTTTATATGCCGGCTTTTTAGGTGAAGATGGATTTATGGAAGGTCAGAAAGCCGGAGAATTCCTTCTGTCAAAAATTAAAGGAAAAGACAGAAAATATAATATTATGGAATTTTCTGGGACTGAAAACAGTTCTGTTGTTATAAACCGGGCAAAAGGTTTTAGAAGTGTAATTGCCAAAAATCAAAATCTTCAGATTATTCATTCAGAAGACGGGGACTTTCTCCGCTCCCGTGGTAAAGAAATTATGGACCGCCTTTTAAAAGAAAACAAAGGTCTTTTCTATAACAACGAACCAATTCATGTTATTTATTCCCACAACGACTCCATGACCCTTGGTTTACTAGACTCCCTGGAGCAAAATAAAGTGGACTTTAAAAATACAATTATTATTTCTATAGACGCTGAACAAAAATCTATAGATGCCCTTGTAGATGGCAAATTAAATTGTGTTGTAGAATGCAATCCAAACCTTGGACCAACACTCATGACTCTTGTAAAAGCTATTGCATCTGGAAATCCTATTCCACGCATTACTTATATGGATGAAGTTGTCTTTACCGAAAATGATGATTTTTCAACTTACTTACCACGAGGTTATTAATACTTTATGAAAGTTGTAACCAAAAGTTTAAGAAAATTACTTTTATTTGTTTTCATTTTTATTATTGGAATAATGGTTGTTCCAACATTTTATTCTGTTGCCATTTTGCAGTTCCATACAAAACAATACGACGCCATTATTTCGAATGTAAGCCAGGCAAATGAAATAAGCCTTATTGCAAAGAACAACATTCCAAATGAACTATGGGAAATTGTCTGTGGAAAAAAGAGCTTTATGAATAGCCAGCAGTACGAAATGATTAAAAAAATTTCTACTGGAATTGAAGAAATGCTGGGACGTACAAAAAATCAGAACACAAAAGCCCAGCTGGAAGTTGCAAACCGAACCTGTACAACTCTTTCTAAAAATATTATTAAGCTTGAAACCCAGATAGAAAGTGGTTCCAGCGTTACAGAAAATGAACATCTTCTTGACGAAATTCGAACTATTACCGCTTTATTTTCTGATGTAATGCAAAACTATATTATTTCGGAAATTGAAAATGCAGACATTGCTACTAACGCTATTCGCCGTTCCAGCATAACACTTACTATTCTTCAGTTTGTACTTGTAATTCTAACTCTTTCAGTTTCTATTATTGCATCTCTTTCTGTTAGTAAAACTTTTGTTTCCCCACTTAAAGACATGCAAAAACTTTCTGATGATATTGCACAGGGAAATCTTTCTTCCAGAACACCAATTCCTGCAATTAAAGAATTAGCTCCTTTTGCCATAAACATGAATACCATGGCTGAACAGATTGAACTGCTTATTGCAAAAAATACAGAAGAACAGAAAAACTTTCAGAAAGCAGAAATGAAAGCCCTGCAAGCTCAAATCACACCACACTTTTTATATAACACTTTCGACACCATTATATGGCTGGCAGAAGAAGCAGATACAGAAAGAGTTGTAAAAATCACAAAAGCCTTTTCAGAGTTCCTCCGCATTTCTTTAAGCAAAGGTCATGAATGGATTACCGTTGAACAGGAACTGGATCATATCCGCAATTATCTTACAATCCAAAAAATCCGTTATGCCGACATTTTGAATTACGAGATTTTTGTAGAAGAAGATATGAGCGAAATCAGAATCATTAAACTGGTGCTGCAGCCTCTTATAGAAAATGCAATTTATCATGGAATTAAGAACAAACGTGGTAGAGGTCATATTGAAGTTCGTGTACAATACACAGATGAAACAAAAGAATATTTGCAGATTTCTGTAAAAGATGATGGAGCAGGCTTTACTCCTGAAAGACTGGAGCAAGTTCGAACAGAATTATATACTTCTGAAGTAGACACTGAAAAGCTTAGCACAGTCTATGGTCTTTTTAATGTACATAAAAAATTAAAGCTCTATTATGGTGATAAAACCGAAGGGCTAAAAATAAAATCGGAACAGAATAAAGGATGCGACATTTCCTTTGTAATACCTTGTATAGGAGAACAATATGTATAGCGTTTTTTTAGTTGATGATGAACCAATCGTTCTGGACGGTATACGCTCAAAAATTCAGTGGGAAGAAAACGGCTTTAAATTTGCAGGAGAAGCTACTGACGGTGAAATTGCTCTTTCTATGATACAGGAAATTAAACCGGACATTCTTATTACAGATATAAAAATGCCATTTATGGACGGTCTTCAGCTGGCAACTGCCATTAAGAAAACTCAACCTTGGATTAAAATTATAATTCTTTCCGGCCACGATGAATTTGATTATGCAAAAAGAGCCATTTCAATTGGCATAGAAGATTATCTTTTAAAGCCTTTTACTGCTAATGAAGTTTTAGATGCACTTAAAAAAGCAGCCTCTCATATAGACAAAGAAAGAACTCAGCTTTCCGACATTAATAAAATGAAAGAAGAACTTAAATCACGGGACAAGCTTTTACAAAAAGATTTTCTTACAAACCTGGTAAAAGGTTCTGAAAATATGACAAACATAATGGAAAGCTGCCAGGAACTGAACATTAATCTTCTTTCCCGCTATTACAAAATTCTTATCAGCAATATTTCAAGTAAAACCAAAAATGACCAGAATATACAGGAAGCCTGTTCCAGAATTAACTCCTACTCTGCTTCCTGGGAAAACTGCATAAGTTTTTTCCGTCATGCTAACCAGCTGATTGTTATTCAAAAAGGAAATACACAGGAAGATCTGGAAGAAAACATTTACAATCTGGCAGAAACCATAGAACACATTGTTTCTCAAAATCAGGACTGTACTACAATTACTGCTATTGGAAAAACAGTTGAGCACACCTCTTCCATTTCATCTTCTTATTCGGATGCAAAAGCAATTTTAGATGCAGGCAAATTCGAAAATCAGAATAAAATCATTAGTGCAGACGACATTAAAATAGACAACAACGGGCTTTTAGACTTAAAGGAAAGTGATCCTTTAGTAGACCGCTTAAAATACGCCAGCAAAAGCGATATTTCGGCCATAGTTACAGAAAGCATGGATTTAATCCACAGTAATTCCGGTCAATTCAATGTTTTTGCCTCATATATACTTTTAGATTTGATTTTCGAAGTTTCAAAACTGGTAGAAAGTCTTGGTGGAAATATAAAAGAAGTGAATCCCGACATTTTACAGCAGAGCTTTGTAGAAAAAGCTGTTGAAGATGAAGACAACTTTATAAATGTACTGGAAGAAGTTTTAAAATTTGCTTTGGAATACCGTGACTCAAAAATTACAGGTCGCTATGGAGATGTAATTCTTAAAGCAAAAAAATATATTGATGAAAACTATGCAGACCAGAACACAACCCTTACAACAGTAGCAGATGTAGTCTGTCTTAGTCCTAATCATTTTAGTACCATTTTCTCTCAAGAATGCAAAATTACTTTTATAGAATACCTTACAAACGTCCGCATAGAAAATGCAAAACGCCTTATTAAAAGCACAGATATGAAAGGCTACGACATTGCCTACGAATGTGGCTTTAGCGATCCCCACTACTTCAGTTACATTTTCAAAAAGAATACCGGTGTAACTCCAAGGGAATATAAGCTGGGCATTCAAAACTAAACTTAAAATCCACAAAAAAAATCAGAGAGCCTCAGCTACTAAGCTCTCTGATAAAAAGGAAGATTTTTAAAAGTTTATTAAAGATTTTTGTAATACCTGGAACAGGTTATCACTTTTAGCTAGCCATATTTCCAAGCTTCTTTTTACGAGCAGAAAGAATTACACTCTGAAGAAGAATAAAGAAACAAAGCATTAAACCAGTTGTAATTTTCTGCCACCATGGCTGTGTCAAACCAGAAGCAATTACAATTGTATTAATTGTTTTAAGTGACATTACACCAAACAATGTTCCAATTACATTTCCAACACCACCAGTAAGTAAAGTTCCACCAATGATTGATGAAGCAATAGCTTCCATTTCTGCACCATCGGCATTTGAAGCGTTACCAGCACCAGTGTGAAGAAGATATACAAAACCGGCAATACCAGCTAAAAGACCACAGATTACATAAGCATTAAATCTTGTGCGCTGAACATTAATACCAAGCATTAAAGCACTTTCACTGTTACCACCAATTGCATAAAAGTTACGACCCATGCGAGTCCATTTAAGCATAGCCCACATAAGAATAACTACAACAATCGCAACAATGGCACCAATTTCCAAATATGCAGGAATAAATGTTCCATTACGAGCATAAGAACCAATACCAGGAAGATTAATGTATGCATCCTTTAATTTAAGGAAAGTTTCATTAGCTTTTACAGTTACAGGATTTACACTAACAATTGTTGTCATACCTTTTGCAAAGAACATACCAGCAAGTGTTACAATGAATGGCTGAATCTTAAGATAAGAAACAAAGAATCCCTGAATAACACCAAAGGCAAGACCAATTGCAAGAGCAACAACTAAAGCACCAAATACGCTGCCACCTTTATTTTCCAGCATACAAACAGTAGTCATAGTAATTAAAGCAATCTGACCACCTACAGAAATATCAATACCGCCGGAAATCATAACAAGTGTCAAACCACAAGATATAATAATCAGATAAGCATTGTTATTAAAAATATTAAAGAACTGCTGGATGTTTAAGAAACCACCGCCCCATACAATCATGGCAAAAACATACATTGCAACAAAAGTACAAATTGTAATTGTCAAAAGCAATGCTGTGTTTGAAATAGGCTGTTTAAATTTTTTAGCAAAAAAGCTTTTAATTTTATTTAAGAAGTTCATATTACTTAGCCTCCACTTTTGCAGGTTTTACAGTTTTAGAAGCAACTGCTTTAAAGATTTTACCCAACCACTGTTTTACAACTGGTGAACCAACAACTACAATAATAATGATTACAATTGCTTTGTAAGCTTTAATATCTGTAGAAGAAACTTTCATTGCATACAATGTTGTAGTCAAAGCCTGAATAATGTAAGCACCAAGAATTGAACCTGAAAGCTTAAACTTACCGCCACCAAGTGAGTTACCACCAATAGCAACTGCAAGAATAGCATCCATTTCAATATCAAGAAGAATCTTTTCGTGGTTAATAAGACCAATACGGCAAACATTCATGGAACCAGCAAGTGCAACACAAACACCAAGAACAATAAATACAACCAGTTTCATAAAAATAGGATTAATACCATTCTGCTTAGAAGCTCTTTCATTAATACCTACAGACTGAATGTACAGACCCAAAGTAGATTTTTTCAAAAGCAAGTTGATAAGCACAACAAAGAGAATAACAATTAAGATTGGACTTGGAACTGGAATACCAGGAATAAATCCACCTAAATATCCTAAAAGATCGCTTTCTACGTTAGGAGTTGCACCACCGTTAATCCAGTAAGCAATTGGACGACCAGCAGTAAACAAAATTAAAGAAGCAATCATTGGCTGAATGTTGAATTTAGCAATGAGCATACCATTAAACAAACAGAAGATAATTGCAACTACACCAGCAACAAGTACACCTGCAAGAATAAGAGGTACAGAAATTGAAGAACTTGCACGAAGAATCTTTACAAAAACAGATCCTGCAATAGCAGCACAAGCACCAACAGAAATATCCTGTCCTTTAGTTGCAGAAGTAACCAGTGTCATACCAATGGCAAGAATTACAAGTTCCGAAGCACCATTTAAGATACTTACAAGGTTACCAGTAAGAACTTTGTTACCAAGGTTATTTGTTTTAATACCAATTGAAAAGAAACTTGGGTCTCTAATCAAGTTAAAGATTACAAGAATAAGCAACGCTACAATAGGAATAATCAATTGAGATGATGCTAATTTCTTGAATTTTTCCGAAATAGTATTTTTTTCACCCATTTTAATTTTTTCCTCCAGCAATAGTTTTCATAATACAGTCCTGAGTAAGCTGTTCGTCTTTTAATTCACCAACAATGTTACGGTCTTTCATAACTACAAGGCGTGTACAAACATTAAGCATTTCCTGAATTTCAGAAGAAATGAATGTTACAGCAACACCTTCTTTTGAAAGTTTAAGAACCTGTTTCTGAATTTCAGTTTTAGTTCCAACGTCAATACCGCGAGTTGGTTCATCAAGAATCAAATACTGAGGATGAGTAAGAAGCCAGCGTGCAAGAATAACTTTCTGCTGGTTACCACCCGAAAGAGATTTAATTGGAGTTTCCTGAGAAGCAGTTTTTACCTGAAGAAGTTTAATATATTCATCAGCAATTTTTTCTGCTTCAGCTTTCTTAAATGGATGCCAGAAACCTTTTAATACCTGCTGAGCCAAAATCAAATTGTCTCTAACAGAAAGATCCTGAATAATTCCATCACCTTTACGGTCTTCTGGAAGATAACCAATACCATTTTCCATAGCATCTTTTGGTTTATTAATTTTTACTTCTTTACCATTTACCTTTACTTTACCACCAGTAACACGGTCAGCAGCAAAAATTGCACGAACGCTTTCAGAACGTCCTGAACCAAGAAGACCTGTAAATCCATTTACTTCACCTTTATTAATAGAAAAGTCAAAAGGTTTTACACCTTCAATACTAGACAAGCCTTCTGCTTCATAAACCAGTTCAACTTTTCCAGAATATTTACCTCGTTCTTCACGAAGTCTGGAAATATCATCAATAGCTTTACCCAACATGGCAGAAACAAGTTCTACCTGTGGCATATCTTTTATTTCATATTCGCCAACAAATTCACCGTTACGAAGGACAGTAATTCTGTCACAAATTTCATATACCTGATCAAGGAAGTGTGTAATAAAGATGATACCAACACCCTGAGCTTTAAGATCTCTCATCAATTTAAACAAGAGAGCAACTTCTCTTTCATCCAGAGAAGAAGTTGGTTCATCAAGAATAAGAACTTTACATTCCATATCAACAGCACGTGCAATAGCAACCATCTGCTGAACTGCAAGAGAACATGTTCCCAACTGCTGGGCAGCTTTTGCAGGAATGTTTAATTTTTGTAAGATTTCATCGGCCTTTTTTTCCTGTTCGCGCCAGTTAATAAAGTGGTAGTTTCCACGGCCAATGTACATATTTTCAGCAACAGTTAAATTTGGACAAAGAGTAATTTCCTGATATACAGTACTAATACCCAAATTCTGTGCATCCTGTGGAGATTTAATAGAAACTGGTTCATCTTTTCCTTCAATTCTAATTTCACCAGAATCTTTTTCGTAAACACCAGTCAAACATTTTACCAGAGTTGATTTACCAGCCCCGTTTTCACCCATCAATGCATGAACTTCACCTTTTCTAAGAGTAAAATCTACATTCTGAAGGGCTTTTACCCCAGGGAACTCTTTGTAAATTCCACGCATGGTCAAAACAACATTATTTTCCATTTTTTTGCCTATAATTTAATAGATTTTCAAGTTCAAAAAAAATGCGGTGCAAAACATGGATATCATATTTTACACCGCATCCATACGCTGTCAGCGTTTTATAACTTAGTCACCAAGACCGTAAGTATCGATATCAGCCTGTGTAAGTTTTGTTGCATCGAAACCTTTTTCTTCAGAGATAACTTTCTTTGAAGGAACGTTACCTGTTTTGATCATGTTTTCGATTACAGCAGCCTGGAATGGTGAACACTGTCCATCATAGTTCCAGTTCTGAGCTAACAATTCACGGAGAGCCCATTTGTTACAGTCAAATCCCATAACGATTACATCTTTACCAACACCGTGTGTAATACCAGCTTCATCAAGAGCAGCTACAGCACCTTTAGCCATACCGTCGTTTTCAGCATATACTACATTGAATTTTTCACCAGAGTTGATTACAGATTCAACGATTTTCTTAGCTTCAGCTTCGTCCCATGTAGCAGTCTGCTGAACAACTTTCTTCATTTTTCCAGCAGCAAATTCTTTATCAAGAGCAGCTGTACGACCAATCTGAGCATCTGAACCCATAGCACCCTGGATATGGATTACATTGTATTCAGACAAGTTCTGAGCTTTCAACCAAGCAACAGCTGTATCACCCTGGTTAGCCATGTCAGATACAACAGCAGCTTCATAAAGATCTTCAGAAACGTTGATCATACGGTCAAACAAGAATACTTTAATTCCTGCACGTTTAGCATTTTTGAGAACTGAATCCCATCCGTCTGTAGCAGCAGCTGAAAGAAGAATGTAATCTACACCTTCTGTAATGAACTG
>JAKSTH010000038.1 GCA_024402655.1 Treponema sp.
TCTTCTTTTTCCTTAAGAACAGCAAGGAATGCGCTCTGTGGAAGTTCAACATCACCAACCATTTTCATGCGCTTTTTACCTTCCTTCTGTTTTTCAAGAAGTTTTCGTTTACGGGTAATATCACCACCATAACACTTTGCAAGAACGTCTTTACGAACAGGA
Organism: Treponema sp.; assembly: GCA_024402655.1. Lineage (GTDB taxonomy): Bacteria > Spirochaetota > Spirochaetia > Treponematales > Treponemataceae > Treponema_D. The sequence goes on from JAKSTH010000038.1 coordinate 163, forward strand.
TTAACTGTTTCTCTGGCAATAATCTGACCACCAATTGCGCCCTGAATGGCAACTTTAAACTGCTGGCGGGAAATTTCACCTTTAAGTCTTTCACATACTTTGCGGGAACGTTCTACAGCATTTGCCTTAAATGTTAAAAGAGATAAGGCATCAACTGGTTTACTGTTAATAAGAATATCTACTTTTACAAGGTCAGTTGGACGATATCCAATCACTTCATAATCAAAAGAAGCATAACCTCGGCTGTAACTTTTTAATCTGTCGTAAAAGTCGAATAATACTTCTGACAAAGGCATTTCGTAAGTAAGTTCTACACGCTTTGTGTCAAGATACTGCATATTTGACTGCAGACCTCGTTTTTCTGTACACAATTGAATAATAGAACCAAGATATTCTGCTGGAGTAATGATTGTAGCTTTAATATAAGGTTCTTCTGCATCACGAATGCGTCCCTGTGGATATTCAGAAGGATTATCTATAAACATTTCATCGCCACTGGTAAGATGAAGTTTGTATCGTACAGAAGGTGCTGTAAAAATTACAGCCTGATCAAAGTCTCGTTCAAGACGCTCCTGAATAATTTCCAGATGAAGTAATCCTAAGAAACCACAACGGAAACCATTTCCCAAAGCAAGAGAATTATCTTTTTCGTAAACAAGACTGGCATCATTAAGTTTAAGTTTTTCCATGCTGTCTTTCAATTCTTCATAATCATTTGAATCCATAGGATAGATGGAAGAATAAACAACAGGTTTAACTTCTTTAAAACCTGGCAATGGAGAATCTACAGGATCTGAAACAGATGTAATTGTATCACCTACATTTACATCACTTACAGTTTTAAGGCCAGAAATAATATACCCTACATCTCCAGCTTCAAGAACATCAGTTTCTTCGTAATTAATCTTAAAAATACCACACTGCTCTACTTTATACTGTGTTCCGGTACTCATCATTTTAATTAAATCACCGGTTTTAAGTTTTCCTTCCATTACACGAACATGAACGACAACACCGCGGTATACATCGTAATGGCAGTCGAAAATTAAAGCAGCAAGTTTACCATTTGGATCGCCAGTTGGAGCTGGGAATTTAGTAACAATGGCTTCCATTAAATCATCAATACCTTCGCCTGTTTTTGCAGAAACAAGCATGGCATCATTGGAATCAAGGCCAAGTTCATTATCAATCTGTGTTTTACAAGAAGGAATATCTGCAGAAGCAAGGTCAATTTTATTAATAACAGGTACCATGGTAAGATCCTGTTCTAAAGCCATATACATATTACTTACAGTCTGGCTTTCAACACCTTGTGTAGCATCTATAAGAAGGAGAGCACCTTCACAGGAAGCAATGGCACGAGAAACTTCATAAGAAAAGTCTACGTGTCCAGGTGTATCTACAAAGTTTAATTCATAATCATGACCGTCTTTTGCATGATAAGGAATTGTAACAGCCTGGCTTTTAATTGTAATACCACGCTCTCTTTCAATATCCATATTATCAAGAATCTGGTTCATCATTTTTCGTTCGTCTACAATTTTTGCCTTCTGAATAAGACGGTCTGCCAAAGTAGATTTACCGTGGTCAATGTGAGCAACAATACAGAAATTTCTTTTGTATTTCATTTCAGTCATAATTATTTATCCTTAAAATTTATTTTTCATTTTAGAAATAGTAGGGACTGTCGTAAGATGTACCTATAACCATTGTCATGTCCAAAAAGCCTTTTTTTCGGCGCTGAACATACAATTGAGCAATTAAGGCTTCCTGTGTGTCATCAAGTTCTATTTTTCTGACAGTTACAGGATCGTTTTCTGAAAAACCCATTTCATCTGCAGTAGTACCATTTATTACTTTTGTTATTGTATACAATTTTTTGTTTGTTGTCGATGAAGGAGCTAAAGCCATACCAAAAAGAGGTATAAATGAGCCAGTAACCAGATCGCTTTCATAAAAAGTTTTAGTTGGATATTCCGGTCGTTTTTCCAGATATATTACAGTTGATTTTTCCAAGGTATCTTTTCCATCAACATATTTTATTTTAAGCAATGTGCCAGGTTCATATTTCATCATAATCATCTGAAACTGTTCCAAAGATAAAACTTTTATTCCATTTACTTCTGTTATAATATCTCCTGCAGAAAGTTTTGAAAAATCTGCAGTTCCACCAGGAAGATTATAATAAATTTCCAGTCCAGATTTTACTGTTCTAACCTTTTTTGTATTTCCGTAAGAACCAATCCAACCGTGAATTACATCACCACCTTTATATAGATATGGAAGTTCATTTTTAAGATACTCTACAGGTATTGCAAAATTTAATCCCTGATACTTCATAATTCCAGCAAAAACAATTGCCTGAACTTTATTATTAGTATCTATTAAAGGGCCCCCAGAATTACCCGAATTAACTGCGGCATCCAGCTGAAAAACAACTCCCATAGTAGTAAGTTTTCGGTCTACAGAAGAAATAATACCAGAAGTAAGTGTACCTTCCAGTCCAATAGGAGCACCTATAGCAGAAACTTTATCTCCAACACTTAAATCTTCACTTGAACCTAAAGAAAGGCAGAATGGTGGTTCTATATCAGCTTTTACAAGTGCTAAATCAAGAACGGAGTCATAACCAATTACTTTTGCAGGAATTTTTGTTTCAGTATCTGCAGGAAGCTTTATAAACAGTCTGGAGTATCCTTCATATTTAGGATCGACCATAGACTGAATAACATGGTAATTTGTAATTAAATAACCTCTTTCATCAATAAAAAATCCGGAGCCAATTACAATATCTTGAACCATGTTCCCATTCTGAACTTTTACGCCTTTATCAACCCACATGGTAACTGTAGCATTAATGCAGTCTGCAGTTGTTACAGGGCGTTTTGCAGCAGAAACTTTTGTTCCAGGTAAATCCTTATTAATTTCTTCTACAATAGCCTTTTGGGAATAAAATGATGGCAACGCATTTACAGCATTTAACGAAACAGCAAAGCGTTCTGCTTCAATAAAATCTTTTTGTTCAATGGCAACTTTCAGTTTATTTTCAACAATTTTGACACATTCCTCTATAACATCTTTATTGCCAAGAAACACAGCATGATATAAGGCTTTTACACACTCAGTTTGCTGCAAATGACGAATATTATTAATTTCGTTTTTAATTACATCTTCCTTTGTGTAATCTAGAGGAACATAATCAGCAGGTCTTTTTGGTTCAGATTTACAGGAGAACAGAAAAACACTGGCCCATATAAAAAATAGAATCTTTAATAATCTGTTCATTTAGCGGGTCTCTGTCATAATATTCAGTTCTGTATCTGAAGCAGGAAGTTTTCTAATAAAAATATTTTTTCCAATTTTAATTACAGAAAAGCGACCGTAGGTTTTTAAATCTACAAGCATAACAGCACCAATACTAAGTTTGCCTTCTGACTGAGCAAGAATTGCCTTTTCAACAGCAGAATCTTCTTTTTGAGCAATCCAGTAGGTATTTTTAAATGCACCTTCTATAACTTTCTTTGCTTCTTTGTTTACTGTTACTTTTACAGGAGAACTGTTAATATCTGTAACACTTACATATTCCATACCATTTGAATTGTAGAATATTGTTTCTTCCACAAGTGGTTCATTTTCTTTTTGTGGATAACGAATAAACTCATAATCCCAGATTCCATTTCCATCATTATCCCAAGAGGAAATTTTTCCCTGATTTTCCAGATATTCTTCGCTAAATTCAGCTATTCCATCATTATCACGGTCAATTCTGATTTTCTGCAAATAGAAATCCTGTCCAAAATAATTTACGCCAAAAATCTTTTTTACAATTTCCACATCTGCTGCAGTCTGAAATTTTTGTTCTTCATCTGCGGCAAAATACTCTGTAGTTTCCAAAATTTCATCATTATCATAATCTACATAACGAACAAATGGAAAACCTTCCTGAACAACTGTCCATGCATAAAGCTGTTTTTCTTCATCATAAAAATTTATAGAATGAGGACGGCCGGCAATTAATGAATAGTTAGCAGTTGCACCGGGACGTTCTTCAACTTCTACAACAAACTGTGAACAGTTTAAAAGCATGTAACTGTATTCTGGGCTTGTATATTCTTCATTTACATAAGGAATATAAAATTCCAAACCTAAATCTGTAAAAACTTTATCTATTGTCATTTCAAAAGGTGTGTAATAAAAATCAGTTCCTACAAAAGAATAAAAAGCTTTATTTGCGTTATCTTCAATTTTTTCTACATAAGGATAAATATCATAATAAAGAACCATATTTTCTGCAGCAAAGTTCAGCATTAAAGGAGTTCCAAAATCGCAGGCTGCATATATTTCTTTTTCTTCATCATTGTTTGCATCGTAATGAATGTAGGCAGGACGGCCTCTAACATATTCAACTTTAAGTTCATCAATTAAATCCAGATTTTCGTCTATTAAAAGAGTTCCTTCAAATGAATCTATATGATGTTTAAGATTTTCTTTTAAATCAGGATCTTGAATTAATGATGCAAAAGCTTCCAGGTCAATAAGTTTTACACTTTCCCCAAGATTATCAAAAAACAGATTAAAAGCTTTTTCTTCCGACATTACACCGGCTTTTAAAGCTGCTGTAGCATATAAAGAATGCTGATTTGTTTTTTCCCCAGTTGCTTTTAAAAGTCTAGGGTAGAATTCACCTGGTGTAAAGAAACTAGCCATAATTTCCATTTCTATTCTATGGGTTGTATAATCTGGAAGTTTTACAATATAATCCAGGGCAATTTTTTGAACATTTGCAGGAACATTATATTCCAGACCTTTCATCATTGCATCTTTATAAAAAAGAGTTTCGAACATAAAGAAAAGATAAGGAAAACGTTCATCTTTAGGATAAATTCTTCTTGCTGTGTCTATTTTAAGTCGGGCTTCTTTTATAGAATCACTTGTTCCAATTCTGTATAAAGCTTTAATTCTAATAAATTCAGCATCTGCAGCATAAATTACCGGCGCCTGATTCAAAACATTTAAGGCCTGAGCCGAATCGCAGGTTTCACAAAGCATGTCTGCATAAAGCATGCGGGCGTTATTTTTATTATTATTAATCCAGTTATCCAGTTCAATTGCTTTTTTTGCATTTTCCAGAATAACGGCTCTTTTTACATTAAGATGATTTTGTGAAGTTGCTTTTATATAAACCAAATCAGAAATAGTTTCATCATAAGAAAGGCCCATTTCTGCCTGATTATATGCAGCCTGATAGTCACCAGTTAAAATATATTTTTCTGCCAGCTGAAGACAACGCTGTGCAGTTTTTCTGTTTGCAGCCAAAACTGATAATTCCTGACCAAAAAGATTAAGACAAGTCAGCGATAAAATAATGCAAAAAAACTTTTTCATATATCTCCCATAGTATCTATTTTCTTAGCACCCAATCTTTAAACCCCAGTGCCTTTCCAAGGATACAAATTATGGATTGTTCAGAACCAGAAAGCTGTTGAACAACAGGAATTAAATCTCTGTATTCTGTCCCTACTTTCCAATCACTAAAAATTGAAGTAACTTTTTTTAGCGAGTCAGAAGCACTAAGAACATAATCGTCTGGTTCCACATTTCTAACACAAACAGGATAACTAAAATAACATTCAGTTGCTGTTCCGTTTATGCAAATTTTCTTTTTCAGATTATCCAAAGAAGAAATTTCCAGCTGTCCAAAAGGCAGATTAAAAATTCCATCTTCTTGTATTATAACAGAAAATACTAAATCCGTATTCATATTTGTGCACATTTTTACAAAAAGCACATTCTTTTTTTTACCAATTTCCAGTTGATTAATCCGCTTTGAAAAATCATTTTTACTTGTCTGCAATAGGTCTAAAATCTCTTCTACAAACACAAAAGGAAATCTTTCTTCCCCATTATTTTTTGAAACCAGATTCATACAATCAAGCAAAACCCGGTTCTGAACACCTTTTTCCCACTTTAGAAAATCATTAATATCTATTTCTATTTGCTCTTTATTTTCGCTTAAAGGATGATTTTTATAATATTCCTGAACTCTGTTTTCAATAATAATTGCATCTTCCTGGGCTTTTACAGCACCATTTAAAACACCATTTTTCCACCCTGGAAAGTTTTTTTCTAATACAGGAATAAGATTATTTCTAATGTTATTTCTAAAATATTTAGTATCTGCATTTGTTGAGTCAGTACAATAAGGCTGATTTTTTTCTTTCAAATAAGCTTCAATTTCACTTCTACTGATATTTAATAAAGGACGAAGATATTTATCTCTTTTAAATTGAATGCCACCACTGTGATCAATTCCAGAACCTTGCAAAAACCGCATAATTAAAGTTTCAAGCTGATCATTTTGATTATGGGCCAGGCACAAACCTTCAAGCTCATTTTCTTTTATAAATGATTCAAAAGCCTTGTAACGCAAAACCCTTGCAGCGCCTTCCATTCCAAGTTTGTTTTCCCTGCAAAGAGAGTGAACACTTCCTTTTTTCAGCTCCACCACCTTGCAGCTTACATTAAACCCATTTTTTTCTAAATTGCCGCACAAGTCTTTTACAAAAACAATATCTGCACAAGTTTCTTCATCCGGACGAATAAAATGATTTACAGTAATGACTTTTATGTTTAGAGGAAACTTTTTGGAAATATTTGCCAGAGCCAATAAAAGAGAAACAGAATCTGCTCCTCCAGAAACAGCAACCCCAATCTTAACTGCATTCTGAGATTCTTCGAAATTTAGTTTACATTGTTTAAGCCCCTGCAGGACTTTTTCTTCAAAACTGTCTGACATAATAAAAAAGGCTATCTGGTATTTCTACTAGATAGCCTTATTATACACTAAAAATTATGTATTAGTGAATATTAGCGAGCTGGTGATACAGTTACTAATGGAAGATTAGGATCTGTAAGAACTTCAACTTTGTTTCCAAGGTCGAGATCTTTTACACGGAGTGCTTCACTAACGTTGATTTTAGAAATGTCAGCTGAAACTGTTTCTGGAAGGTCAGCAATGCAAGCCTTGATTTTAATCTGGTTGTTGCGTTCTTTCTTGAAACCACCTTTAAGAACACCAGCAGGAGTTCCTTCAAAGTGAACCTTAATTTTCATAACTAATTTCTGATCTGCAGCTGGTACAAAGAAGTCAGCGTGCAAAGCTTTGTCAGTACGGATGTTATATTCAACATCTTTAATCAAAGCGATTTCTTCTTTTCCATCAATGTTCAATGCAATTGATGTTGTTGGAGTAATAGTTCTCCAGATTTTGTTGAATTCTACTTCGTTTACATCGATAGATGTAGCCTCACCTTTTGCATTGTATACAACGGCAGGGATACGTCCTTCTTTGCGAAGATTTTTAGCAGCTGTTTTACCAGTTGTTGTACGAGTTTTGGCATTAAGTGTCTGCTTACTCATTTTCTTAAAGCTCCTTATATCGTTACCTGTTTTAGAACAGGCCCGTTAGATTTTTGTATTAAATATTTTATCAGAAACCGACTTTCGTTTCAAGACATCCAATTCTATATATTATAATAATTTTAATAATTCAGAACGAACTGGTTCCAGCCATTCGTCACTTAAACCAAAGTCCATTTTTTTATAAGACCAGGCAGCTCTACCAATGCCATATTTGTCTAAAACACTGGTAAACATTTTGTACCATTTTAATGCTTCTTCCGGATTTGCACGGTCAATTACACCATATTCACCACAATAAAGTTCAACATTTCTTTCTTTTGCCACATTAAGAGCATCCTGAAGAATTGTTTCAAAATACTTGGCTGTAACTGTTTCATCCTGATTAAAACATGTGAAATTTGCACAATCTGGTTTTACAACTTCCAATGTCTTTGACTGATAAAGACTGAAAGGACTTTCCAATGGGAACTTAAAATCTCTTGTCATTTTTTTGCTTACCCATTCCCCACCCTGATGTGTAAATACAAGAGGTTCATAACAATGGAAATTATAGATAATATTTTTATCATAAGGTGCATCTAAATCTCTAATAGCGTCAAAACTATTGTTCCAGTAACTTCCTACAAGGATTTTAATAGTTGGTGCAATTTTTCTTATGCGTTCAATACAGTTTTTTACAATAGCATTCCATCTTCCGCTGTACGCTTTATCTGTAACTTCATTTAATAATTCAAACTGAAGCATAGATTCATATTTACTGAAACGTTTTGCAAATTCTTCCCACAAAACATAAAACTGTTCCTGATATTTTGGATTGTCAAAAAAGCCAGTTTCCTTTTCGCCTTCATCAAATGAATAACCTGCAGTTTTATGAAGATCAAGAATCATGTTCAGGTTATTTGCCTTACACCAGTCAATTGCATTCTGAATATAGCCAAAACCTTCTTCCATAAAAGTTCCATCTTTTTTCTGTACAAGATTATAATCTACAGGAACACGCACATGATCCATATTCCACTCTTTAATAACTTTTAAATCCTGTTCGTGAATAAAACTGTCATAATGTTCTTTAGTGTGAACACACTGTGAAAGCCAACCACCAAGATTAATACCATGTTCAAAACCTTTCATAAAAACCTCACAAATAAAAAAAAGCCATTACATTAAGTAATGGCTTAAACTGGGTCGACAGGATTCGAACCTGTGGAATACCGGCACCAAAAGCCGGGGGCTTACCGCTTGCCGACGACCCATTATATCATCAAAGAAATAAGTTAGTCTTCTGGACCACCCACTTCTACATGACCAGCATTGAACTCTGCAAGAATTTTATCCTGCAAGACTGTTCTAAATTCGGGACTGATTGGATGAGCAACATCTTTATACTCACCATTTGCAGTCTTTCTACTTGGCATTGCGATGAAAAGACCAGTTTTACCTTCAATAATTTTTACATTATGAACAACAAAACAGTCATCGAAAGTTACTGTTACATAAGCACGTAACTTACCTTCATCCTCAACCTTACGAATTCTCAGTTCAGTAATCTGCATAAGTCGTTAACCTCCGCCTATTTTCTACAAACTAAAGAGTTTGTACCAGTTTTACACTCCACATACTACTCAGTTTTTTTAAAGCAACCTGAGCTTTTTCCAATGAAGCGTATACACCAAAAACAGTTGATCCAGAGCCTGACATTGCAGTATATACAGCATCTGTTTTTTCTATTTCTTCCAGCGCAAGGTTTATTTCAGGAATAACTTCCTTTAGCGCAGGATAAAATGTGTTTTTAAAAATCCATCTTTTTGGAGAGTTTCTATAAATAGCTTCTATCTCTTCAAAACAAGGATATTTAAGTTTATCAACATTTGTAAGATAGTCATCCACCAAAGAATATGCTTCTTTGGTACTACTACTTACTCCTGGAAATATCAGAAGCAAATACAAATCTGTACGGGAATTAATCTTCTTTACTCTCTCTCCACGACCTGAAACAAGAGCTGTCCCCTTGCCTTCCGCATCGCAGTGCATAAAAAAGAAAACGTCACTTCCAGTTTTCCCAGCAATATAATCCAGTTCCTTTTCTGAAAGTGTAATTCCGCAGATTTTTTGAAGTCCTCGGACAAGTGCAGCTGCGTCGGAAGAACCGCCACCCAGGCCACCTCCTGCAGGTATTCCTTTTTTTAAGATAACCTTAATTCCAGGAACATTTGCATGAGTCACTTCGCAAAATGCTTCATATGCAGATGTAATAGTATTTTTCTGTGGTAAAACTATTTCATCACAAAAAACTTCACATCCAGTGCCCAAAGTCACAGAAATGTCTAATTCATCATAAACGCTTACTGTCTGAAATATACTTTCAATATTATGAAAGCCATCTCCTCTGGGAGGTAAAACTCTTAAATTAAAGTTTACCTTGGCATAAGCCTTTTCACTTATGTTACTATACATCAATAGAAAACATTATACTATTTTTATTTATCCTATGTCAAATAAGAAATTTATTTCAATAAGATAAAAAAACTAGTTGACCAAAATACCGCTTAAACATATATTTTAACAAGAGTTTGCAGCTTTTAAGCAAAATATTTATTTCGAGGTTTCTATGCCATCTACTTCAGATTTGGACCAGTATTCATCAGATTTTCCATTAGATGATGATTTTGATAATTATGACGAAGATTTTGATGATGACTTTGATGATTACGAAGAAGATCAGACTTTAGACGATTATGATGATGATGTAGATTTATTCGACGATGTTTTCCAGGAAGAAGAAGACATTGACGAACCTTACGATGATGTAGAAGCCGAAGATGGTTATGATCTTCGTGCAAGACACGGCGATGATGATGACATCAGCTTTATTGATGAATATTAATACATTACGCTGAACTTAATTCAGCTTTTTATGTAAAAAAGGTCGGTTATAAACCGACCTTTTTGCTTTTAACTAGAATTCTAATTTCTTTCCAGAGAACCAGAGTTTTTCCAAGTCGTAGAACTCACGAGCTTGTTCCGACATTAAGTGAATAACAATTGGACCTAAATCTACAAGGTTCCAGTCGTCTCCATCTGGACTCTTTTTATTTGTTACATGAATTTCCAGATCATTTTCTTTAATGTATTCTTTAGCCTGTTTATACAAACCCTGCCAGTGAGTAGAACTTGTAACAGTTACAATAACAAAATAATCTGTCCAGGAATTTAATCCGCTTACATCAAGTAAAACTACATCGCGGCCCTTTCCGTCTTCCATTAATTTTGCAATTTCTTTTGCTTTTTCTTCTGTTGTTTTCATCTGTCTGTTTTCCTTATAAATTACCTTACTACTTCACCATTAAAATCCATACCAAGGATAACGGTAAAATCCACGCTGGCTTTTGAAGTACCAGCTTCTTCTGCAGCTTCTTCTTCTGTAAGAGTTCTTATATTAGAGCAGCGAATAAGATTTCCAACATTTCTTGCAGCAGCTTCATTTCCAATATGATCAATTACAACTGTATTATCATAGGTAGTATCTGCATTATCTGCAGGAAGCATGTTGTAGCTGGCATCACGGTATTTTTGTGTAGTCTGTCCTGCAAGGCCCTGTTTTCCAGTACCGTTCAAGATTCTTACAGTATATACGTGACCAGCCGCATTACCACCTTCTGAAGTAAGCATACTAGTTGTCTGTTTTACAGCAGTTTTAACAAAGTCTCCATTGTTTAATGGAAGAAGCAATGTTTTACCTTCTACAGTTCTTAAAGAACCTGTAATTGTCTGGCGAATAATAGATTCCGAGTCTACTTCTGCCAAAAGCTTAAATAAAGAACGTTCATCTTCATCTACAAGATTTGTATTTATACAATCTGCAAAAGTTTTAAAGTTCTTTCCATTAAAAAGAGTAAATGAATTATCGTGAATACCAGTTAGCAAAGCACCTGTAACATTCTGATATCTATCGATAATATCATTTTCATCTTCATCTTCAATTCTATATTTCAAATAAGTTGAAATTTTATCACCATCAAGAATTACAGCTCCAGAAGGAAGTAACCATCTTTCATCACCCTCTTCACTAATCTGATCAATAGGAGAAGGAATAAAGATTCTCATACCACCAAGCATATCTGTAATTCTAATAAAATCATTCATTTTAATTGTAGCAGTAAAAGGAATATTTTTTATACCAAGAAGATTCTGAACTTCCTGCCGGTAAACATCCATTCCTTTTTCATTATATACTGCTTCAAGGCTGTCTGTTCTTCCAAGTGATTCAAAAATAGTACCTGTATAACTTGGCAAATGATATGATGCAGCTTTGTGTGTTTCAGGATCATAAATAATTACTGTAGAAAACAATTCATCATTGTCATCTTCTTCTACAACAAGTAAAAGACGAACAAGTTTTTCTTCTTCAAGAATATTTTTTACAGTATCAGTTTTAAGAGAAAGTACAAAAAATACACTGACTCCTAAAATAATAAAAACAATTAAAAGTATAAAGATTATACCTTTCTGCTCATCTCTTAGTTTCCCCATAATATTTCCCCTACTATCTATTATAATAATCTACAATATCTTTGCTACCAGGATAAAGCTTATATCCTTTTTTTGAAACATAATCATAGGACTGTTTTAAAACTTTTCCAATAATTACATCCAGTGGATTTGCAAACAGTTCTTTTCTATATGCTCTTGTAGAAAATTTTCTTCCTGGTTCTACTTTATCTGCAATGTATAAAACTTTGGAATAATCATTCATTCCCTGCATTCCAGTTACGTGAACAGAAACAGCCTGCAATACCTGTTCATCTGTAATATTAAATTTTTCCTTCATTACAACAGCTGCTGCCCGTCCATGCAATGCATGAGGATCTTCTTCAAAAAAATCTGGAATTGGCTGTCCGTCTTTTTTTGCAGTATCCAGCATAAGATCTTTGTCATAATGTTTGCATATATCATGACTAATGCCCATTAAATATGCTTTTTTACAATCCAGTCCAAACTTTCTTGCAAGTGTAACACAAACTCTTGCCACCCGTTTTGAATGTTCATAACGGCTCTTTTTTTCTACAGATCTGGCATATTTTTTTAACTGCCATAAGCATTTTAAACTTATATTGCTGTAACTCATAAACCTTCCCTTTCTGTGTACAATTGATTTTCAACAATATAATCGTAGACTGCTGTAGGAACCAGATATTTAAAACTTCTGTTTTCCTTTACTCTTCCACGAATCTCTGTAGAAGAAACTGGCAGCATAGGTTTTTCAAGATAGACACAAGGATAATTAAACGCTTTTACGTCAAACTTAGTAGCATAATCGCCTTCGTAATTACCACTTGGTTTATTTTTTACCAGCATAGATTCAAGAACGCCTGCATCTGGATAGCGATGTGTAATAATAAAATCTGCAAGGGCTGCAACTCCATCTGGATTCTTCCACTTATGAAATTGAACAGCAACTTCATCACCCATTACAAATGCCAGCTTTCCTGTAAGCTGATTTTTATATTTTTCTGTAAGATATGTAAGAGTGTCTACAGTATAAGAAACTCCACCTCTTTGTATTTCACAGTCTTCTACTTCAAAAATATTTCCCGGTGTAGACTCACAAAATCTTTTCAACATTTCCAAACGCTGTGTGGCTGGAATAACATTGTTCATAATTTTGTGTGGCGGTATATAAGTTGGTACAAATAAAACCTTATCGTAATGCAATTCTTTTATGATAGTATCTGCAAGCATTGCATGACCGTTATGAAGAGGATTAAAACTACCACCAAATACCGCAATTTTCATTTAGTTTTCCATTCCCGGATACTGAATATTTTCATCATCATCGTCTATATAAGCACGATCTTTCATAAAGTTACTGCCAAAAGCAGGTTCTTCAGTTTTATTTTCTTCCGGATTACGATTTTCAAATTTATTTACCAGTGTAATAATATTTTTCTGAGCATCTTTCATGCCCCTGCCAGTTAATACTGAAACAGGAATTACAACAGTTTCCGGCTCTTCTTTTCTGATTTTTTCTGCAACTTCACAGGCTCGTTCAAAAGCACCTTCCATATCAATTTTGTTGCACAAAACAATTCTTGGTTTTTCCAAAAGTTCATCTGAATAATTTGCAAGTTCATTGCACAATGTTTCGTAAGTTGTCAGATAATTGTCATCACTGCAGTCAATCATAAAAATAAGGCAGGAAGTTCTTGTAATATGCTTTAAGAAAGTATCACCTAAACCAAGACCTTCCGAAGCACCTTCAATGATTCCCGGAATATCAGCAATAATAATATCTGTTTCATCATCAATTCGCAAAACACCAAGGTTTGGAATGATTGTTGTAAACGGATATGGAGCAATTTTTGGTCTGGCATTTGTAAAAAATGTTAAAAGTGATGATTTTCCGGCATTTGGAAAACCTACAAGACCAACATCTGCCATAATTGAAAGTTCAAGTTTTATAAAACGAGTTTCCCCTGGCTGTCCTGGATTTGCCTGACGAGGTGCCTGGTTTGTGGAAGTTTTAAAGTGAACATTTCCCCAGCCACCGTTTCCACCTTTTAAATAAACAAACTGGTCATCTTGTTTTGCAGAAGAAAAATCATAAATAATTTCACCTGTTTCTGCATCTGAAAGTGTTGTTCCTGGTGGAACTGGAATTACAACATCTTCACCGTCTGCACCATAGCGGTTCCAGCCCTGACCGTCGCCACCATTTTTTGCTTTAAAACAATGTCTCTGTCTAATTTTTGCAAGAGTTCTCATGTTACGTTTTACACAGAAAATTACATCGCCACCTTTTCCGCCATCGCCACCATTTGGACCGCCATGAGGAACATATTTTTCACGTCTAAATGCAATACAACCATTTCCGCCGTTACCAGAACGTACTTCAATTAAGGCTTCATCTGCAAAACCTATCATACAAACTCCTGTTTCAAATAAATCCTGAACCAAGTTCAGAATGACATTAAAAAAAAAGCCCGGTAGAATAATTCACACCGGGCACTTTTCAGTAAAACTGATTTATTTTACAGCTTCTACAGAAACGATTTTGTGGTTGTTTCTTTCACCGAAAACAACTTTACCGTCAGCTGTAGCGAACAAACTGTCATCACCTGCTCTCATAACATTGTCACCAGGATAGAATTTTGTTCCTCTCTGTTTAACAATGATTGAACCTGCAGTTACAGTTTCACCAGCATATCTTTTTACACCCAAGCTTTTTGGATTTGGATCGCGACCGTTCTTTGCGCCGCTACCACCTCTAGTTCTTCCCATAGTAGTCTCCTATTTATTAAGCAAGTGTGATTGAGTCAACACGTACTTTTGTGTACTGCTGTCTGTGACCAATTACACGGTGATAATCTTTCTTTGATTTGTATTTGAAAACCAATACTTTCTTGTCTCTAAAAGATTCTTCAACAACTACAGTTACTTTTGCACCTTTTACATAAGGAGCACCAACACTGATTTTGTCTCCATCGCTTACTAAAAGAACTGTATCAATGTCAATTTTTGTACCTTTTTCAGCATCAAGCTTGTCTACTGTAAGGACAACATCTTTTTCTGCTTTGTACTGTTTGCCCTTAAATTCAATAGTTGCGTACATATAATACCTCTATTAAAAAATTCATAAAACGCCTGTTGCAGTGGAAAAAGGAAACATAATCCGTTCTGCATAGACTGGTAAAAAGACGTACAATTCGTGTAAAACGGGGATTAAACACTAATATGCCTATAGTCTAAATACGTATCAACAATAATATATTTTTTTGCCAATTTAATCAATAGACTTAAGGGAAAAATGACAGATATAACTACCATCTGGTTGTAAAATACTGTCTTCCGGTTTTACCAGATTTCCATTTTTATAGAATGAAAAGGCTGTTACTTTACCTTCATTCCATTCAAAATCTACCGTCATGGCACCTTTTACACAGGCTCCTTTTAAACTGCCTTCTTTCCAATTTTTATGTTCAGGAAGTACTGGTAAAAGTTTAACTTCAACCATATCAGTATCTTCTATACGGCTTTGAACAAGTAAACGCATAATGCCAGATAAAGTACCAAAGTTTCCGTCAATCTGGAAAGGAGGATGATTATCTAAAAGATTTGGTAAAGTTGAATGAGAAAGCAGTTTTACAATTGCTTCCAGGGCTTCTTTTTTCATACCAAGGCTGGCATAAAAATTGATAATCCATGACTGACTCCAACCTGTGTGGCCGCCACCATTAGAAAGACGATTTTCCAAAGTTTTTTTACAGGCCCCTGCAAGAATTTCATCATCAGGATAAATACTGATTCCAGGAAAAAGGCCATAAAGATGAGAAATATGACGATGACCTTTTTCTACTTCTTCTACAACTTCATTCCACTCCATTAACGAACCGTCTGGATTCAGCTGAGGCTTTTGCAGATGATCTCTTACATATTCAAAATCTAAAATATCTTTTTTGTTATAAAGTTTTCCTTTTTTATCTAAAGCTTCTTCTTTTAAATATTTATTTGCTTTTAGACAACTTACAAACAGATGATACAAAATCATATTATCCATCTGACAGCCCTGTGAAAAACATCCTGTCTGCCCTGCTTTTGTAACATAACTGTTTTCAGGAGAAACTGTTGGATTTATAACAAGATATGGCTTTCCATCTTCTGCTTTAGATTGTCCAGGCTGAAGAAAATCTACAAAAAACTGGCAGGCTTCATGCATAAGATAATAGTATTTTTTTAAAAAGCTTTTATCTAATGTGTATTCATAATGCTCGTATATGTGAGTTGCAAGCCAGGCTGCTCCTAAAACCCAGTAGGTTCCAGGAAGCCATGCATCTTGAGGTGCAGAATCTCCCCAAAAATCTGTATTATGATGAGCTACATAACCTCTGCAACCGTACATTTTTTTTGCAGTGTTACAGCCTGTTAAATAAACTCTTTCCAGTAAACCAATTAAAGGCAATTCACAGTCTGAAAGATTACACATATTTACAGGCCAGTAATTCATTTGGGCATTAATATTAATGGTATATTTACTGCCCCAAGGAGGATCCATATAACAGTTCCACAATCCCTGTAAAGTTAAAGGGAGTTTTCCAGGAGTTCGGCTGCCACTAATTAAAAGATAGCGGGAAAAATTTGCATAAGTATTTATAAGTTCCACATTTCCTTTATCAGCCTGTTTTAGAAGTTCTGGAGTTGCAGTAACATTTTCTGTTTCTTTTGGAGCTCCCAGCTGAAGTGTCATGCGGTTATAATATGACTGAAACTCTTTAACATGAGAAGCCAGTAAAAGAGAAGCAGCATCTTGTATGCCAATTTTTGAAATGTATTTTTTTATTTCATTTAATTCTTTATAACATTCACCAGACCAGGTATTTTTTTGAATTGATTTGTCGTAGAGTTTTTTGTTATATGCTTTATCTTCCCTTTGCCAGGTTTTAATATCTATAAAAAATAAAGCACTGTTACATTCAGTTCCTTCAATACAGGCTCCAGTTACAGAATCACCTTTTATAAAACCAGAGTCTGTTATTACTCCACAACCGGCACAAAAAGGAATACCATGGCTGTCTTCCATAAAAATAAAACCGTCTTTGGAATATATACTGTCGCTCCAGATTCCACGGTCAAAGTATCCTCGGAAATTGATTTTCTTTTTTTCAGAAGCTGTAACATACATAAAAAGCATATCTGGTTTTGTTGAAATCCAGGTTGTGCGTGTGTATTTTACATTATCGCTGTCCTTATAAGTTACAGTGGTTGTGGCTGCAGAAAGATCCAATTGGGAAGAATAAGTTTCCAAATAAACAGGTTCAACTTTATGCTGTAAAGGAAAGCCTGGTTCAATTCCATAATTTTTAGATTCATAAAAATCTATGTGGAAATCTCCGGCAGTCTGATAAACTCTTGTATTAAAACTTGTTCCAGACATTGCTCTAAAAGCCAGTTCCTGTGCTTCCATAACATGACCAGTTTTAACAAGATTTCTTATATTTTTAAGAGCTTTTTTTGTGGAAGGATTAGTTCTATCTTGTGGACCGCCAGACCAAATACCTTCTTCATTTAATTGAATTACTTCATTACATGGATGGGCTTTTACCATTGCACCCATGCGACCGTTTCCCAAAGGAAGAAAATGCTCCCAGGTTGCTGGTGGAACATTAAAAGAGAGAATATTGTTCATAATTATTTGTTTTTCTGTAAATCTAAAATTTTTCTAAAGGCACTGTCTGGTTTACTAAGTTCTTTTGAACCACGAGTAATTTTACAAAGAGACATTCTGAATTGTTTAGCAATTTCTCTTTGAGTAGTACCTTTATCAATTTCTTTTACTAAAAGCCAGCGGTTAGCAATATCTTTTAACTCTGCTGGTGTAAATAAACAACGGATAAATTCATAAACCAAAGTTTCATCAGAAGAAGCAAAAATTTCGCTAAGTTCTTTGATAGTCTGATCTATAATTTCATCATTAACATCTTCATTTTTTTCTGTAATGTTTTCGTCCATAGAATCATTATAATATTTAAATCAGAAAAAATCAAAAAAGATTAATAACTACAGGAACTAAGATTACAAATAATATTTCTATAACAAGGGCTGGTAAAAAGTTTGCAGTTTTTATCTTTTTTAATCCAAGAAGATTTAAACCTATCATAACAATAATGGCACCACCACAGGCAGAAACTTCGGAAATTAAAACCTCTGAAACATAGGGCTGAATAACACCTGCAAGTAATGTGAGTCCACCCTGGTACAATAAAATCATGATTGCAGAAAAAGCTGTTCCGACCCCCATTGCAGCGGCGAAACTGATTGCTATAAAACCGTCTAAAATAGATTTTGTAAAAATGATTGTGTAATCATGTTCTATGCCAGCCTTAAATGAACCTACAATGGCCATAGCACCAACACAGAACAATACAGAACTATTTAAAAAAGCATAGGCAAAATTATGTTTAGGATTTTTGATTTTAGCATCTGAAACATTCTGATTATTTTCTACAGGAGCTTTTATGATTTTTCTTTCCAGCCAGCTGCCAAGTCTTAAAATTGCCTGGTCTATGTCCATTACATAACCAATAATTGCTCCAATAATAAGAGACAAGGAAAGATACACAATGCTGTCATATTTAAAAGCCATCTGGAGCCCAATAATAAGGGTAATAATTCCACAGGCAGTTTGAATCATATCGGAAAGTTCTTCTGTAAACTTTTTTGCAAATAAAAGACCAATAATTGATCCTAAAATAATAGCCCCGCTATTTACAAAAGCCGCAATCATATTTTCACCTGCATTTGATTTAAAATAAATAAGGGAGTTGCTATTGCAACTCCCTTAGTGCGGAGGAGCCGACTTGAACGGCCACGACTTACGCCACAAGCACCTCAAGCTTG
>JAKSTH010000039.1 GCA_024402655.1 Treponema sp.
AGCGTAGTCGAGAGGTCTAAATTCAATTTATAAGGAAAATAATATGGAAAATACAACTTTAACTCGTAATAGAAAATTAGCTTTAACTGGTGCTTTCAGCGCTCTTGTAATTGTACTTGGAATCACAAAACTTGGTCTTATTCCACTTGGACCAACAGCTTCTATTTCAATTCTTCAGATACCAATGTTTATTGCTCTTATGCTTGCTGGTCTTTCATCTGGAGCTTTTGTTGGTGCTGTTTTTGGTATTATGTCATTAATTATGGCAGCTATGAGCCCAAGTGGTGTTCTCGATCCATTATTCGTAAATCCACTTTGTTCTGTACTTCCTCGTGTTCTTACAGCAGTAGTTGCATGGGCAATCTGGAAAGCTTTAAATCTTATTCCACACATGCCAAAAACAATCAGTGCAGCACTTGTTGGCTTCCTTGGAACTTTAGCACACACATCATTAGTAATTGGTTGTCTTTATATTTTCCAGGGTGGAGCTGTTCGCGAAGCAATGGGTGGTATGGGTTACCTTGCACTTATGGGTGTTCTTTCTTTTAATGCTGTTCTTGAAGCTGTAGCTGCAACAATCGTTTGTACAGCAGTATTTGCCGGTTTATTTATTTCTTCAAAGAAAAAATCTAAATTGTCACAGGAATAGTAATTATAGTATAATGGTACCTATGAGAATTGTAATCGTAGGTGCCGGTTTTACAGGTGTGCAACTTGCAAAGCTTTTAATCAACGAAAAGAATCAGGTTGCACTTGTAGATAATGACGAAGAAACAACTCGTCATGCTTCGAATCAGTTGGATTGTACTGTAACTTGTGCAGATGGAAATAATCTGGAAACACTGGAAGATGTAGGCATTGCAAAAGCAGATGCTCTCATTTGTGTTACTGCTTCCGACGAAGTAAATATGATAACCTGTTCTTTGGTAGATGCAGTTTATCCCGATGTCCTTAAAATCGCCCGCGTTAGAAATTATGCTTATTATGTTAATACAGCAAAAGCAGAATTAAAACACGCAAATACTTTTTCAAAAACACATCGTCCCCTTTATGGCATAAATTATATGATTCACCCCGATGTAGAAGCTGCAGAAGCAATTGTTCAGGCAGTAGAAAATGGGGCAGTGGGAAATGTAGTTTCTTTCGATAATTCCGATCTTGAAATAGCCAGAATTGCTGTTACAAAAGAAAGTGTTTTTAATGGTGTTGCCCTAAAAGATATCCGTACAAAAACAGACGTAAAGTTCCTTGTTGCGTACATTGAACAAAATGGATTTACATCACTTCCTTCCGGAGATTCTGTTATAAGTGCCGGGGACACTATTGGTGTTCTTCTGGAAAAAAATGATGTGCCAGCTCTTATGCAGCTTTGTGGTTCAGAACAAAAACAGCTTAGAAAAGTTGCACTTATAGGTGCCGGTCGCATTGGTACTATTATTGCAGAAAAACTTTTGGAAGATGAAAAGAAAAGTCGTTCAAAACTTTTTTCAAGATTCCGTGCCAAAAAGTTTTCAGATTTTACTATTATTGATTCAGATGATGAACTTGCAAAAGCTGCTGCTGCAAAATTTGAACAGGCCAGAGTTATGTGTGCAGATGCATCTGATGAAGCTTTTCTTAGAGAAGAAGGAATCAATACTTACGATTTAGCAATTTGTGCAACTCACAATCATGAATTGAATATGGTTCTGGCAGCTTATTTGGAATCTTTGGGAGTAGGTCAGTCAATCAGTCTTGTATCTAGTGCGCCTTTTGGTACTATTGCAGAAAAACTTGGTGTAGATGTAGCCATTCCTTTAAGAGACTGTGTTGTAGATTCAATTATGAGTCATCTTCGTGGAAAGGCTGTAAAAGAAATTCACACTGTAACTACCGGTGAACTGGAAATTGTAGAATGTGAAATTACTTCAACTTCAAAAGTTTCTGGAAAATATGTAAAAGACATTTCGGATCCAGGTTCTTATCTTGTTTTATTAAACAGAAAAGCTGGAACTACAGAATATTCTATTGTAAACGGAAATACACAGTTTTATCCAGGCGATCATGTTGTATTAATCACAAACTCAGAAAACAGTACAAAAGTTCTTTCGTACTTTGCAGGAAAAGAGTAGCCATGTTGTTTGTAATTTCTTGTTTAAAGATTATTGTTGTAATTATGGCAATTGTTGGTGCAGCATTTTTTATTCCAATCGGTGTTGCTCTTTATTGTGGTGAATCTCAGGTTTTACTTTCGTTTATTATCCCAATGATTGTCAGTATTGTTTTTTTTCTTGCAGTTTACATTCCAACAAGAAAAGTAAAGTTCAGACTTTCTATAAGACAAACTTTTGCAATTGTAGCCTTGTGCTGGATTACAGCCAGTTTTATGGGATCTATGCCTCTTTATTTAAGTGGCAGTTTTCCAACTTTTACAGATGCCTTTTTTGAAAGTGTAAGTGGTTTTACTACAACAGGGTGTTCAGTTTGTCCTTCTGTACAAGATTTACCACGCTCTATAAATATCTGTCGCTGTTTAACACACTGGCTTGGTGGCATGGGAATTGTAACTTTAACAGTTGCACTTCTTCCTTTGCTGGGAATTGGTGGTTTTCAGCTTATTAAAGCAGAAACTACAGGTCCTGAAAAAGGCAAGGTAACAGCACGAATTACAACAACTGCAAAAATTCTGTGGCTCATTTATGCCGGTCTTACAGCTATAGAAGCAATTTTATTAAAAATCTGCGGCATGGACATGATAGATGCCATAACACATGCTTTTTCTACTTTGGGAACAGGTGGTTTTTCTTCCAGAAATGCCAGTATTGGTTCATGGAATTCTCCTGCCATAGATTATGTTGTTACAGTTTTCATGCTTTTAAGTGGTATAAATTTCAGTTTGTTCTACTACTTAATTGTAAGAAAAGTTTCAGACATTTTTACTAATTCAGAATTCCGCTATTATTCTGCAATTGTAATTACAAGCATTATTGCAGTTACTCTTTGTCTTCTTCCATTTTTCAAAAATATTTCTGACAGCTTCCGTTACGGTGCTTTTCAGGTTGCTTCAATTATTTCTACTACAGGATTTGGTACCAGCGATTATATTTTGTGGCCTTCTTCTGCACAATTCATTCTTTTTATACTCTTTTTTATAGGCGGTTGTTCCGGTTCAACAAGTGGTGGTATAAAAGTTATAAGATGGGTTGTTCTTGGAAAACAGCTTAGAAACGAATCCGAAAGAATGCTTCATCCTCATGGTGTTTTTTCAATTAGATTAGATGGCAGACCTGGCAGAAAAGATATTGTATTTAATGTTGCAGCCTTTTTATTCCTGTACCTTGCTCTTTTAATGATTACAACTTTTGTGGGAACACTTGCAAATCTGGATTTATGGACTGCTTTTACAGCTTCGGCTTCTATGGTTGGTAATATTGGTCCTGCATTTGGAGGTCTTGGCCCAACAGAAAGTTTTAGTGTTCTGCCAAATTTCTTAAAATGGTGGTATTGTTTTGCAATGCTGGCTGGCCGTTTGGAATTATATACTATGTTGATTTTCTTCCTACCAGTTTACTGGAAAAAGTAATTATAACTATTTTACAATTTTGTATTTTTAGACTAGAATTAAAGATATGACTAATAGTGAGAACGAGTTAGAGTCAGTTGATATTGAAAAAATTCGACAAGCAATAAAACTTCACACTCCAATCGAAATTACTACATATACACTTCCTCGCAATATGGAAATTTATATCCAGCAGATTATGGATACATTCCTTACAGAATGTCACCAGACTCACATGATTGGTTTTTTAAATTTCTGTCTGGATGAACTTCTCACAAACTCAAAAAAAGCAAATACAAAGCGTATATATTTTAAGCAGCATAATTTAGATCTTAATGATACAGAAGATTATGAAAAGGGTATGAAAACCTTTAAGGAAGATACCTTAAATAATATCGACTATTATCTTACTGAGCAGAAAAAGGCCGGCTTATATATTAAGTTTGAAATTCAGCTTATAGAAGATTTTATAAAAATCGAAATAAAGAATAATGCTCTTCTTTGTCCAATGGAAGAAGACAGAATTCGTGAAAAGCTTAAAAGTGCCGAAAACTATTCTACAGAAAGAGATGCACTGGAGCGGCTTTTGGACCAGACTGAAGGTGCTGGTTTGGGTATTATTATCATTATTCTTATGCTCCAGAAAATTGGACTTACAATTGAAAACTACAAGGTTTTTACAACCGATACAGATACAGTAACTCAGATTATTCTTCCTTTAAATACAGAAGTAAAAACAGGCATAGAAACAGCTTGTCTTGAATGTGTAAAAACTCAAACTGAAATCCCAGTTTTAGAAGAAGCACTCGAAGAATTAACTCAGGAACTTTCTAAACCGGTTTTGAATAAAAAAAAAATAACCGCTCTCATAAGTAAAGATGTTACTTTTACTTGTCTTTTGCTTAAACATGCCAGTGTAAAGGAAAGCAATTGTTCCAAAATTTCTACAGCACTGGAAATTATTGGTTTTGAAAATCTTAAAAAAATTTATACAAAAAATAATGCAGAACTTCGAGTTATAAAAACTGCAGAAGATAAAAATGGCAGATGGGAACAGGCTCATTCCATTGCTTTTTATGCCTATAATCTTGCTAAAAACTTTAACATTGAAACCGACTTTGATGATGAAGAAATCTATCTTATAGGGTTACTTCATAATCTGGAAAATCTTTTACTGGAAACTGCAACACCGGAACAAAAAAAGATTCTTATGTCTTCAATTCAGGAAAAAGGAATTACAGAAAAAGATTTTAATCTGCTTCATTATGAACATTGCTGTAGTGCTGCAGAATGCCTTATTGGTAAAGCATGGGGACTTCCAAAAAAACTTACAGATTTAGCTTTGTGCATTAATCATATTGAAAAAGCTTCAGAAGGTGGCAATAAACTTGCATATCTTTTGTATCTTGCAGAAATGATGCAGCATTATAAAAACAGAGAAATGGAATTTTATCAGATTGATGAATACATCTGCAAAATGTTTGAAATAGATTCCGAAGAAAAATTAAATCTGATTATAAATCGTCTGGAAAAGGCTCTCTAGTTTTTATTCAGATATTCAACCCATTTTTCCATTAAAATACCAAAAGCAACTCCAACATTCAAAGAAGCTTTTAAACCTTTCATAGGAATGGTGACTGTTCCGTAAGTTGCTTTTTTTAAAGCTTCAGGACTTACACCCAGTTCTTCTGATCCAATAATACAAATTCCTTTTTCAGGAAATTTAAATTCATTTATATCAGTTCCGCCGGTTTCCAGTGCAAAAACAGGTACATCTGGTGGAAGTTCAGAAAGAGCGCAGCGTTGGTAGCCCATAGTTTCTATACAACCCATGCCGCTTCGTACTGCTCTTGGATGGTCAGGATCTACACAAAATGGAGAAATATATACTTTTTCTGCACCCATGCCTTCTGCAGTTCTGAAGATTGAACCAATGTTAAATGGGGAACGAATGTCTTCTGCATATACAGCAACGCCAGGATAAAAATCTCGTTTTACAACTGTGCCGTTTGGTGTGTTATCAGTTGAATGTGGAGCAATAACCAGATCCCATTCTGCAGGAAATGTTCCAATAATTTTTAAAAGATGATTTCGTGCGCAGTTGCAAACTCTAAGTTCATCAAAAGGTTCTGCTTTAAGAAGGCCTTTAAGTTCCTCTGCTGCATCCTGTGGAAGTTTTGGATCTGTTATAAGAATTTCTGTAATTTTTTTAATATATTCTGCTCTAGGCATTTGTGTAAAAGAATACTCTGTACCTTTTTCTGCAATGCCTAAAATATCTCTTTCTAAAGAACCAAATGTAAGTGCCAGTTTGCGTCTTTTCTGACCGCCTTCCAGCTGAAAAAGTTTGCCTGCTTCTATCATAATTAATATGCCGATTTTACAAATTCAAAGAGTTCGTCTGTAGATGTACTTCTTGGTAAACGATTAATAATATCAAGCTGGCTTATATCTTCTACAACCAGAGCCAAGTCATCCATAGAAAGCTGTAAATCTTTAAGACGAGAAGGCAAGTTTTCTTTAGCAAGTCTTTGTCTTAAATTATCTATAAAGGCTTTTGTTGCTTCTTCTCCAGTAAGGTCTTCTGGAATAGATCTCATAATATGTGCAAGTTTTTCAATCTGGGCACCTTTGAACATAGCACCTTCTTCCATGGCATAAGGAATGAGAATTGAAGAAACAAGGGATTTGTTAATTCTAAAGCGGGCATTAATACCCAAAGAAATTAATGAACACAAACCAAGGGAACTTGAAGCAGAAGCAATACTTGTCATACAACCTGCCTGGGCAAGAAGAATTTCTGCTGGTGTTGTAATATCCAAAGAAGGGGAGCCGTCCAGGGCATAAGAAAGAAGTTCAAGTCCTTTTTCAACAAACATGTCGCTGAAGAAGTTTGCTTTCTGTGAAATATATGCTTCCAGACCCATGTTAAGTACATCAAAAGAAATTGTTGCTTTCTGGTTGTCTGTTAAAGTGAGCATAAGGTTTGGATCCATAATAACCAGTTTAGTAAGGTTGTTCTGAACTTTAAGCAGCTTAAGTTTGTGACAGCGGGAATCTGTAATTGGAATTTCATTTGAATATACAAATGGAGTTCTAAAGGTTGTTGGTACACAAATACATGGAAGAGGATTTGTTGTTGGTGAAGCACCATCTACAAAGGTATAAATATCGTGGATTTCGTTATAGAAAGCAGCAACTGTTCTACCAAGGTTTAATGCCTTTGCACCGCCTACAGCAATTACGCCGTGAACATGACCCTGTTTTGCAAGGGCAAGTGCTCTCTGTGCTGTTTTAGAATTTGAACCTTCGTTCAGTTCATTAAATACAAAACATTCTACATTTCTGTCGTTTAATGTCTGAAGTACTTTTTCCTGGATTTTCATTTCGTTTAGTACAGGATCAACAATTACCATGAAACGTTTTCCATATTCTTGAACCTGCTGTCCCAGTCTTGTAATGGTATATGAACCAAGTACAATATTTGGTGTAATTCTAAAAACTAAATCATTCATATTTATTATTTTCCCTTTCCAAAAAAGCTTTAGTAATCAAAAAAAAAGACGGAAAGAAATTTCCGCCTTTAAATCAAAACATGCTGTTAGAATTCAACTGTAAAAAATTAGAGACCAAAACTAGTCATAAGTTTTTCAGCAGCTGACTGAATAATAGCATTGCTTAAATATGACGGATCTTTAATCTTAGCCTTTACTTCTGCTATGCGATCTGCACGTACATCAGGAGTTTCAGCAGCGACTTTTTCCATGTAATAAGCTTCTGCCTTTTCTACAGCTTCTTTTGAAACTGAAATAGAGTCAGATTCTGCTCTTACTTTTGCAGAATTGTCTGTCTTGCGGATGTTCTGAACATTGTTCAACTGAGTAACATTGTTTACACCATTTATCATCATAACGTCCTACCCCTCTATACTTTAATTATCGGTATATTCTTCAGAAAGTTGAATTTTTTTTGTACCAGAAATGAAAATTGCAAACTCTCCTTTTATAGATTGTCGGCTATTAAAATCATCTCTTAACTCTTCAGCAGAACCACTAATAATCTCTTCGTGGAGTTTAGTAAGTTCTCGTCCAACTACAACTCGTCTTGTACTTTCAATATCGGAGATATCAGATAAAAGTTTAGTAATTCTGAACGGAGATTCGTAAATAATTATTGCATCTCCTGTAGCCATTAATTCTCTTAATCTGCTTCTTCGTTTTCCCGGTTTTGGAGAAAGAAATCCTTCAAAAATTAATGTTTTTCCACCTGAACCTGCAACGCTAATTAAAGTAGCAAAAGCAGAAGCCCCTGGAATAGGAACAACATCATGTCCGGCTTGTCTTACACAATCAACCAGTACAGCACCAGGGTCACTTATTCCTGGTGTACCTGCATCGCTGGCATAGGCAACAGAACTACCTTCGTCCAAAAGTTTTACAATCTTTTCAGCTGCAAATTTTTCATTCTGGGCTCTGCAGGAAATCAAAGGCTTTTTAATTTCAAAATGATTTAAAAGCTGTAAGGTATGACGTGTATCTTCTGCGGCAACATAGTCAACATTTTTTAATGTTTCTACGGCACGGTAAGTCATATCTCCGAGATTTCCAATTGGAGTTCCAATTACATATAGTACAGACACACTAATATTATAATAAGAAATAACTGTTCAAACAAGTTAATTTTTACTAAGGGAGATGTTTGTAATTCCTTTAATGGCAGCCAGTTGGGAAATAAAATCCTGGGCATTAAGAGAATCTGGAGAATGAACAGTATAAGTTAAAGTTGTAGTTGTATTTTCAAAGCAATATTTAATGTCAAAATCGTGAATAGAAATGCCGCAGTTTTTTATTATGGCTTCAATCTGCTGGTTATCAAAATCTACATTGGAAACTGTAATAGTAAGTATTTTTCGTTTTTCGATTGGAAAAAATTTTGTTTCTAAATTGCTGATTATTACAAGTGTGATAACGCAGAATAAAAGTACAGTTGCGGCAGGCATATATAAACCGGCGCCACAGGTAACACCAAGGGCCGCTGCAGCAAAAGTGATTGCAGCAGAAGTAAGACCGCGAATATTTAATCCCTGGTTTACAATTGCTCCGGCACCTAGAAAACCAACTCCAGTTACAATAGCAGCGGCAATGCGGGTAGGATCTCCTTTTTGCACGCCAGTTGCAGCCATATGATAAGACAAAATACTAAGCATGCAGGAAGAAATACTTATAAGAATAAGTGTTCTAATTCCCACAGTATGATGCTGCTTCATTTTGCGCTCAAAGCCCAGAACAAAGCCGCAAATCAAACTGGCAGAAAGACGAAAGAAATAGTCTAAGTAAAGATTGTTAGCAATTAATTCCTGTAATTCCTGCATTTATTCCTCAGGTTATTTAAAGAAAGAAAAACCAGAAGAAACCTTTGCTCCAGGTTTAAGCCATGTAGAAGCTTGTTTTACAGACTGATGTGACTTTTGTGTATTTACAGAATCCATTGTCTGAGAAACCCAGTTTCCAAGTGCTTTTTCATCATTGTACATTTCGTTAGTGTGGTCACATTTTGCAAGAATAATAGAAAGATATGGTTTATCTGCAACTAAAGTAGAAATGTTTTCTGCAAGAGAAATGAATGCACTCTGAGCAGCGTTTACAATATTACTTGAAGGAACAAGGTTTACATTCTTATTTGAAGAATGAAGTGTTTCAAATTTAGAAGGATATGAGCGGAGAACAAAAGAAAGAACAACAGGGTCTTTTCTCTGTTCAAGGCGGAGTAAAAGTTCGTTTATAAAGAACTGATAGCTTGCAAACATTGTATCCAAAGCTACAGAAACATTTTCTGTTTTATCCAGCTCGAATTTAGAAGCAAAATACATGGAATCAAAGTAGATAACATACTGATTCAATTCCTGCATTGTTGTTTCAGCTTTAATAATGAAGGATCTGGAAGAGATGGCAGAAGAACGGTTCCACTGACAGGAATAAATTCCTTCAGATTCAAATGGTGAAAGATCTAAATCCTTTTTTGCACAGGTAAAAATCTTTTTTGTATTTAATAAACCTTCTGCAAATTCAAGACAATCTGGCAAATCTTTGCCCGCTAATAAAATATCTGACATACTTATTATTATATCACACTATAGTATCACAATCCACTATATGATATAATGAAAAATATGAAAGTTTGGATGAAATATTTAATTGGTGTTGTGATTGGTGTTCTTGCAGCAGTTTTTCTGCCTTGGAACAATATTACTGGTTCTTCTATTATTACATTTATAACAGAACTGTGTATTCGCTTTGGACGTTATCTTGTTGTTCCTTTAATTTTTACAACTGCAATTGTTTCTATTAATAAGCTTAGACTTTCAAGTTTAGTTCTTAAGACTTCTGTCTGGACTTTCTCAATTATTATTCTTTCTTCACTGTTGCTTACTGTAGTTGGGCTTTTCTCAGTTTTGATTGTAAAACTTCCTCGTATTCCAATTACTGTAGATGTTACTTCTGAAATTGCTTCTATTGATATTAAAGGACTTTTAACTTCCTTATTGCCACAGTCTGCATTCCAGACTTTGCTGGAAGGATCTTTCCTTTTAGTTTCATTCCTTTTTGCAATTTTAATTGGATGGACTTGTTATTCAGATCAGAACACTTTTAAAATTATTTATAACTTTGCAGATGCCTGTTCACAGTTGTTCTACAAACTTTCATCAGCATTTTCAGAAATTCTTTCCATTCTGATTATTGCAATTATGTGTTACTGGACAATTAATTTTAGAGCAGCTTTTGCAACTGGTATTTACACACCAATGATTGCTTTGTTCATTGTTGATTTTGTAATTATTGTTGGAATTATATATCCTATTATTGTTCGTTATGTTTGCCGTGAACCACATCCATACAGAGTTTTGTATGCTGGTCTTGCTCCAATGTTAATTGGTTTTATTAGTGGTGACGAAAACTTTTCTTTACCAGTTTCTATCCGTCATGGAAAAGAAAGCCTTGGTATTAAAAGAAGAAGCAGTGGTTTTACATATCCATTGTTCTCAATTTTCGCAAGAGGCGGTTCTGCTTTAGTTGCTGCAATTTCTTTTGTTTTAATCTGGAGATCTTATTCCAGCTTAAAGCTTCCTTTTGAAGACATTGCACTTATATTTTCTGTATGTTTTGGACTTTCTTTCCTTTTAGGAAATCTTCCATCGGGCGGAGCTTTTGTTTTACTCACAATTATTTGTCAGACATATGGAAAAGGATTTGAAAACAGCTTCCTTTTGTTAAAACCAGCAATGATAATTATTTGTTCATTCTCATCACTGTTTAATGTTGCAACTTCTTTCTTTGGAAGTTACATTGTTGCGGCTAAAACAAGCATGGTTGAACATCATCAGTTATTCAGATTTATTTAAAAAAACTTTATGATTTAAAATCATAAGTTATTATAAAAGAGTTAGAGGGAATTATGGCAGTTACAATTAAAGATTTTGCGGTAGGACGAAAGACATTTTTTATTACACCAGATTTGTCATTATTTCCCGAAACTTTCCTGGAAGACTTTTTTGCTTTAGGTTTTGAATGTTACTTTGTAGAGAATTTAAAAATGATTTCTCTTAAAGAACAGATTGATGCCATTATTTCAGTTTTTAAAGATGTAATTCTTTTCTTTAACCTTGATGCAAATGTTGTTGGCATTGAATGGGTTAAATTCATTTCAGAATTACAGAAACAGTATCCAGATATTTATATTGGCGTAATGTTTGTAAAACGCCTGGACACAAAAGAAAAGAGTCGCCTGGAAAAACTCTTCAATTATGATTTGGGCATTAAGTGCGGAACAATTCAGCTGGAATATCAGAAAAAAACAAATTTCTGGATTATTCAGAAAATTCTTTTTGCAAATCAGGCACAGGGAAGACGAAAGACAATTCGTGCTTTGTGTACAAAAGCTTATACATTTAATTTTGACTGCGAAAACAAACCTTATGACGGTTTCTTGCAGGATATTAGTTTAAGCCATTTCTCTTTCATTTATCCAAAAGAAAAAATGCCTATAAAGGTTTTTGAAAAAATAGATGATATTCGTTTTCATTTAAAGGGTCTTCTTATGCGTAGTAGTGCTGTTTTAGTTATGCAGCGTGATATTGGTGAAAATGATGTTCTTAATGTATTTGCCTTTGTAAATGAAAATGGACAGAGTGGATTAAGTGAACGCTATAGAAATTCAGTTCTTCCAAATCTTTATGACCTTATGTCCAGCAACTATAAGAGTCTTATGTCAAAAGTTTTACAAACCAGAAAAGAAGACAATAATCAGGCTTTAGATGTTGATGATTTAGAGATTAATTTGTAAAATCTCAAAATGGAATTTACACAAGAATTAATCGACAGTTTAGTTGTCAATGAAGTTGACATCATGAAAAAAATTGCAGGTGAATTAAATATTCGCATGCAGCAGGTAAGTGCAGTTATCAGTCTTTTTAACGAAGGTTGTACTGTAGCTTTTATCAGCCGTTATCGTAAAGATAGAACAGACAATTTGGATGAAGTTCAGGTAATGAACATAGACCACTCATTCAAATCATATAAAAATCTTGAAGAACGCCGCCTGGAAATTGTAAAAGGCGTTTTTAATCAGGGAAAACTCACAGAAACTCTCTACAATGCAATCATTTCTGCTACAACTCTTACAGCACTTGAAGATTTGTGGGCTCCATTCAAAAAGAAAAAGAAGACTCGTGGTATGGTTGCTGCTGAAAAAGGTCTGGAACCTTTAGCAGATGCTATGCTTGAAATGGGCGATGCTCAGATTGAAAAAGAAGCAGAAAAATATATTAAAACAGACAACGAAGATTCTGCTCTTAATGTTGAAACTGCAGCAGATGCTCTTGAAGGTGCAAAAGATATTATTGCAGAAAGAGTCAGCCAGACAACAGAAAATCGTTCTGCAATTCATGATCTTTACATGAAAGAAGGAAACATTGTAACTAAAGGTATAGTTCCAGAAGGTCAGAAAGAAGAAGAAGTTCAGAAAGCTTCTGTTTATCAGATGTACTGGGACTATAAAGAACCTTTGAATCAGGTAAAACCTCATCGTATTCTTGCAATTAACCGTGCAGAAAGAGAAGGCGCTCTTGAAGTAACAATTGATGTAGATGTTGATTCAGCTGTAAAACTTTTGCAGGGCCGCACTAAAACAAATAATAAATATCACAAAGATGCAATTGAAGACGGTGTTGTACGCCTTTTGTCACCAGCTGTTGTTCGTGAAATTCGCAGTGATGAAACTGATGAAGCAGATGACCACGGTATTGGCATGTTTGGTGAAAATCTTAAAAATCTTTTAATGACACAGCCAATTAAAGGAAGCCGCGTTCTTGGTGTAGACCCAGGTTATCGTAACGGTACAAAATGTGCTGCTTTGGACGAAACTGGAAAATATCTTGGTTTCTTTAAAATTTATCAGGAACAAGATCCACAGGGTGCATATGATGCAATTAACGATGCAATTGATAAATATGACATTCAGGTTTTAGCAGTTGGTAATGGAACAGGCAGCCAGGAAGTTCAGGCAATTGTATCTAAAGTAATCAGCGAAAACTATGCTAATTCAGATGTAAAATACACTGTTGTAGATGAATCTGGTGCTTCGGTTTATTCAGCTTCTCCTGTTGCTACAGAAGAATTCCCAGATTTAGATGTAATGATTCGTGGTGCCATTTCTATGGGACGCCGCTTGCAAGATCCATTGGCAGAACTTGTAAAAATTGATCCAAAAGCAATTGGAGTTGGTCTTTACCAGCATGACGTAAATCAGAAAAAACTTGCTGAACAGCTGGATGAAGTTGTTGGTTCTGTAGTAAACAATGTTGGTGTAAACTTGAATACTGCTTCTTACATGCTTTTAAAATATGTATCTGGTATTAATGTTTCTACTGCAAAGAAAATTGTTGCTTACCGCGATGCAAACGGAAAAATTATGAGCCGTGAAGATTTGAAAAATGTACCAGGTCTTGGGCCAAAAGCTTATGAACAGTGTGCCGGTTTCTTAAAAATTGCAGAAAGTGCAGATCCACTTGATAACACTTGGGTTCATCCAGAAAATTACGATGCTGCTCGTGAAGTTTTACCATTAGTTCAGAAAGGTGAAAAAATTACTTCTTCTAAAATTGATGAAATTGCAGCTAAATACAAAATTGGTATTCAGACAGTAAAAGATATTGTAGATGAACTTCAGAAACCAAACCGTGACCCTCGCGACGGATACCCAGCTCCTATTATGCAGAAAGGCGTTGTTCAGTTTGAAGATTTAAAAGAAGGAATGAAAGTTACTGGAAAAATTAAAAACGTAGTAGACTTTGGTGCCTTTGTAGATATTGGTCTTCATGAAACAGGTTTAATCCATGTAAGCGAATTAAGCGACAACTTTATTAAAGATCCTATGGAAATTGTAAAAGTTGGCGATGTTCATGAATTTACAATTCTTGAATTGGATCAGATTCGTAGAAGAATCAGTCTTTCGTTAAAGAGCGATGCAGCAAGCCGTGCAGGAACAGGTCAGAAATCTGCTCCAAAACGGGATGCAAATGCTTCTGGCAATAATCGCCCTGGAAATGGAAAACGAGTTGTTGTTGTAAAAAAAGGTGAAAAACCAAACCGCTCAAACGATTCTGACACAAAGAAATACTCACAGAATAATGATGAAGGTATGAGCTACAATCCATTTGCGGCTTTGCTTAATAAATAAGTATTTTCTTATACAAATTTTATAAAAAAAGTGACCATTTGAATTACTGGTAATGTTATAATTATGCCGATAATCAAATGGTCTCTTTTTTTTAAGGGGTTTGCTTATGAAACATACAGGAAAGGCATTTTTATTTTTTACAGTATTAGGTTTTCTCACTACAGGATGTGTTCAGTTTTCCGAATTAGCAATGCCAACAAAATTGCAGGTAAAAACAACAGCAGAATATAATTTTACAATCATGGATTTTGAAAAGGATTTTTCAGAATATATTTCTGTTGAAAAAATCCGGGAACTGTCAGGTGCTTCTGGCGATAATGCTCCATTTGAAATTTATGATTATAATCCGGGACAAAATCAGAGTGTTCAACAGTTTTTAATCCGCATGCCTTTGCAGGAAATTCCAATTGATATTGGCTCTTATTTTGAATCTGTAGACATTGGTAAAAATCTTAATGCCATGGAAATAGATCAGTCTTTTGAAATTCCAGCTTTTAATATTCAGCAGTCCCAAACTATTGATATTAGTGAACTGAATAAAATGGTTATTCCAATGATTATTGTTACCGGTACCACAGGTGTAGGAAATCAGATTGTAGATTTTACAAATTTCGACAGTGTTGTGGTAAAAAAAGGTGTTCTTACAGTTAGAACAACAGCAACAGGTCGGGTAGAATTATATAGTGGAAATGGTCTTACAAATTCTACTTGTTCTGAATCTACAAGAATTGCTTCTGGCACTATAAATCATGGCCAGGTTTCTTTTAATCTTGATGGTAAAACTTTATATGGAAAAGGTCATACTTTTATAAACTTTTTGGATGATGCTACTGGTGAAAGTTTTACAGGTATGTTTTCAGATCTTTCTACTCAGTTTGCACAAATAAAAGGTTTAACTGCAGAAAACCAGGATTTTGAACTTGATCCAATAGAATTTCCAGGTGCAGGAGACGAATCTCCAGTTAAAAATTGTGTATTCTCTTCTGGTTCAACCATGACCCTTTCTGTAAAAACACCAGGCTGGTCTACTGGTATTATTGATAAGAACATAAAAATGGAAGGTGGTCTTGATTTAACTTTTACAGGAACAGATGAGGATATAACAAAACCTTTAGACAGCAAATCTTATAATAATGAAACAATCCGTATTATTCCAAAAATGGTTCTTAAATTTAATAATGCAACCATAGATTTAACCAAAAATCCGGTTTTTGAAATCAAATCTGATATTAAAGGTTTTGATTCTGTAACTGCAAAATTACCAGACGGCATGGTTACAAGTTTTAGTACACCTGTTGAATTACCAGAAATGGCAAAAAAGATTATAAAGGAAATTGTTTGGAAAGAAGGCAGCGGAATTAAAATAAAATATACAAATACACTTCCAGATGTTCCAGAAAACAAAATGACATTGGACGCTTCTTCAACTTTTATTGATTTTAGCGGTTCAGAAGAAATTGTTCCAACAGGAAAAACAGAAGTAAAAGTAATTGAATATAAATCTGCAGGAAATACAGTTCCAATCGACAATTCTACTACTGTAGATTTTAATGCAAGTTTAACTATTCCGGGTTACAACAGTTCTACAAATACCTTTACAATTAAGCAGGTAAAACCTGGAGAAAAGTATCGCCTCTATCTAAACATTCAGCCGGTTTTGGACTGGGAATCTATTAAATTAGATTTATCATCTCTTGGAGATTCCACAAAGGTAGACGGCAAAATAACAATGGATATTAATCCTGTAAGTCTGCTTTCTGCTGTTGATTCTGCTTTGAATCTTACTGGCAGCGACAGAATTTCAAAGAAAGTAAAAATCGATTCTTTACCTGTTAAGATTTTCTGTGAAAAACCAAGCATCAGCGTATTTAATGACATTAGTTTTAAAGGAAAGCTTAGTCTTGGTGGAACAACAGGTTCAGACACTTTAACAAATGAAAAATTTCTTTTAGGTACATCATCAACAACTCAAATAATGAATCTGTACAAAGAACCTGTGTTGGAAAAAAATGCCAAGGGAGAAGTTATAAATGATGTTTCTAAAGCTTTGTGTTTGGGAACAAACTTAGCCGATTCTTTAGCACTTCTTTCAGATACAGAATCTTTAGCTTTTAAATATTCTCTTGCTCTTTCAGGAACAAACAGTTCACTTATAACTATTAAACAGGATGATTTAAAAAATGCACCTTCTACTTCCATGAAGATTGTTGCTTATGTAATTTTACCTTTAACACTTAACGTTACAGAGGATTGTCCTATTAATATTCTTGGAATTATGGGACAGGACTTTTCAACAGGGCCAGACTTGTTAGGTAGAGATTCAGATCCATCATCTTCAAGCGAAGCATTAGATAAATATCTTAGAATTATTGAAAGTGTAGGATTGAGCTATGTGCCATCTAAAAAACCATTTATTGGTTCAGCAGAAATGCAAATTGATTTGGATGGGGCAGGCGGTGCATTTACACGAAAATCTATTTCTTTAGACGGTGGTGTTTATTCTGAAAGACCAGCTGATATTTTAAATAATTATGTTCGACCAGAAATAAATCTTTGTCTTAAAAAAGGAAAAATTTCTTTTCCAAGGGAAATGGCTTTTAAAACAAGAATCGATCTTAAGATTAAAACTAATGGTGAACCTTTAGAATTTGAATTTGGAGGTAACTAAAATGAAAAAAATAATTTTTGTTTTCAGTTTATTATGCCTCCTTACTTCTGCTGCATTTTCACAACGAGCCTGGAATGACAGAATTATTGATATTAATTTTGCAGGACAGCTTAATGCGTCAAATAATCTTTTAGGTATAAATGATATTGCACGAGAAACAATTGTTATAGACTTTACTCAGATTGCAGATGAAATGAAACAGTCTGGAAAAGGCTTTAATGAATCTGTTTCAGCTGATTTTTCTGCAGGCTTTATGCTTGATATTCCAAAAGGTCTTGTATTTGGGGCCAATGCCGGATTACAGTTTTATGAAAGCCTTACAATTGGAAAAGAACTTTTTTATTTTCTTGGTTATGGTAACAAAGTTAATGAAAATATAAATATTACAGCAGACGGTTATGCAGATATTTTTGCATTTGCTCAAGCTGATATAGGCTGGAATGCTGGAGGATTAAAAGTTGTGATTTCTCCTGCAGTTTATACAGCAATCGCCCATGTAACTACAGAAAATTCTTCTATTGTTTTTAAGAATACAGCTGATGGAAAATTTGCTTATGAATTACAGGGCAATTTTTTAGTATATACTCCTGTAGATATGGGTGTTGAACTTGTAAATGATATAATGGCTGGTAACTATGAAACACTTTTGGATACTGGTAAAAATATTCTTACATCATTAAAACAAAGTGCCGGATTAGACATTCAGGCTGGTTTTGACTATGCCCTTAATAATGATATTTCTGTAAATGCATTAATACGAATACCTGTTATTCCTAGTACAATGCATTATAAATCCAGCTTTAATGTAAAATCTGAATGGGAAACCACTTTGCCGGGTATAGCACAGGGAACTTTTTCAGCACCAGATTTTACTATGAATTCTACTGCCGGTGAAGAAATTAAATATACAATAAACCGACCATTAAAACTTAATATTGGCGGCGACTTTCATGCCTGGAACAATATTATGAATTATTATGGCAATATTGGTATTTGTCTTGAACATCCTTTTGCCAGAAATCTGGATGAAATGAGCATTTATTTTGATTATCTGTTTGGACTTAGAGTAGGTGTTTTTAATATTTTGAATTTAAGTGTTTCTACAGAGTGTACAGATAAAATTTATAAACAGAAGGTTACTGCCGGAATTAATCTAAAACTTGCAGAAGTGAATGTTGGTGTTGCAACAGCTTCTTCAGACTTTGCAAAAAGTTTTAGTGGATGCGGTGCCAGTGCTTTTGTTGACGTTCATGTAGGTCTATAGTTTGACCATTTTATGTCCTTATAGTAAAATAATGTACTTATATATATTAACGAGGACTTAAAATGTTTAAAATTATTGAAAAGAAACAGCTTTCTGAAAATGTTTTCTTTATGCGTGTTGAAGCTCCAGAAATTGCACGTAACAGAAAAGCTGGTCAGTTTGTTATTATTCAGGTTGATTCTGAATTCGGAGAAAGAATTCCACTTACAATTGCAGATGCAAATGCAGAAGAAGGATGGATTGCCCTTGCTTTCCAGCCAGTTGGTGCATCTACATTTAAGCTCTCTTTGATGAACGTTGGTGATTCTCTTCCAACTGTCTTAGGTCCTTTAGGAAATCCTTCTAAAATCGAAAAATATGATGCTCCAGTAATGATTGTTGGTGGTGGATTTGGTGTTGCACCTTGTTACCCAATCGTTAAGGCTCATAAAGCTATTGGCAACAAAGTAATTATGGTTATTGCCGCTCGTACAAAAGACTTAATCATTATGGAAGATGAAATGCGCGCAGCTGCAAATGAACTTATTATCATGACAGATGATGGTTCAGCTGGTCGTCAGGGTGTTTCTACAATTCCTGTAAAAGAAGCTTGCGAAAGCCAGTGCCCACCTGCAGAAGTAATTGCAATTG
>JAKSTH010000004.1 GCA_024402655.1 Treponema sp.
GACAAACGTCAGGAATTGATTGCAGCTGGTAAAGCAATTAAAGAAGAAGTTTCTGCAGTTGAAAATGAAGTAAAAGAACTTGAAGAAAAACTTGAAGAAGCTGCACGCCAGATTCCAAACATGGTTCATCCAAAAGCACCAATTGGAAAACTTGATACAGAAAACCTTGAAGTAAAAAAAGTTGGTACACCACGTAAATTTGACTTTGAACCAAAAGATCATGTTGAACTTGGTGAATCACTTGATATTCTTGATTTTGACCGTGGTACAAAAGTTTCTGGACCAAAATTCTACTATCTTAAAAACGAAGCAGTATTCCTTGAACAGGCACTTATTATGTATGCTTTGAATACACTTCGCAAACATAATTTTGAAATGTTCATTACTCCTGATGTTGCAAAGGAAGAAGTTCTTAAAGGTATTGGTTTTAATCCTCGTGGAAATGAATCAAACGTTTATTCAATTGAAGAAGAAGGAACTTGTCTTGTAGCTACTGCAGAAATTACACTTGGTGGATATCATCAGGATGAAATTCTTGATAAAGCTACTCTTCCACGTTTCTATGGTGGTCTTTCACATTGTTTCCGTCGTGAAGCTGGTGCTGCTGGTCAGTTCTCAAAAGGTTTGTACCGTGTTCACCAGTTCGACAAAGTAGAAATGTTTGCTTATGCTACACCAGAACAGTCAGATGAAATTCACGAAAAGCTTCGCCAGATTGAAGAAGAAATTTTCGAAGGTCTTGGAATTCCATTCCATGTAGTAGATACATGTACTGGTGACCTTGGTGCTCCAGCATACCGCAAATGGGACTTGGAAGCATGGATGCCTGGCCGTAACGGTGGTGAATATGGTGAAGTTACTTCTACTTCTAACTGTACAGACTATCAGGCTCGCCGCTTGAACATTAAATTCAAGGATGATGATGGCAAAAATAAATATGTTCACACATTGAACGGTACAGCAATTGCAGTTGGCCGTGCTATGCTTGCAATTCTTGAAAACTATCAGAATGCAGACGGTTCAGTTACAATTCCAGAAGTACTTGTTCCATACTGTGGATTTGATAAAATTTTACCTAAAAAATAAACTGAAATACTGATTATTTTTATATAATATATCTGACTGCAATTTATAATGAGTTGCAGCCAGATTATTACGGAGGGTATTTATGGAAAACAAAAAAGATTATTCAAAAGGTATATTCACCCTACTTTTTATTTTAGGAACAATTGCCTGTTGTTTTGTACTTAGAGTTCTTCATACTCTTGTTTTACCAGTTTTATTTGCAATTTTCTTCAGTTTTGTATTTGTACCAATTGTAAATAAAATCCATACAAAAACAAAAATTCCATGGACTATCCTTTCTCTATTCTTTGTATTTGTTATAATTATATTAATTTCAACAGTAACAATTTTTCTTTCAATTGGCGTTACAACAATCATTTCAGAATATCCAAAGTATGAAAGCCAGTTCAAAAATATTATTCTTAAACTTTTAGCTGTACTTCCAGTAAACTATGATGAAGGTAAAGGTATAGTTGAAAATCTTCAAAATATGTTTGATATTCCAGGAATCATTCAGTCTGTTGCAGTTCCTGTAACTACAGGTTTTGTATCGTTTGTAAAATCATTATTTATATTTTTAATTTTGTTTCTTTTCCTTCTTATTGAAACAAATTATACAAAAGATAAAATTAAAACCGTTGTTGAAAACAGAAATAAAACCGGCGTTCTTGAAATGTCAAAAAAAATCATTTCTCAGGTTGTAAGATATCTTTCCATTAAATTTTTCATATCTTTAGGAACAGGTATTATTGTTTATTTTGGAACCTTACTAATTGGATTAAACTTCCCTATTGTATGGGGCT
This sequence comes from Treponema sp., assembly GCA_024402655.1. GTDB lineage: Bacteria > Spirochaetota > Spirochaetia > Treponematales > Treponemataceae > Treponema_D. The sequence goes on from JAKSTH010000004.1 coordinate 1,869, forward strand.
TTATTGCTTTTGTTATGAACTTTATTCCAACTTTCGGTTCTATTATTTCAGTTGCAATTACAACAATTTTCTCTATGATGCAGTTTTATCCACAGTGGGGAAAAATTGCATTTGTATTTATTTTTATGCTGCTAACAAACTTTATGCTTGGAAATATCATTGAACCAAAAATAGAAGGTGAAAACCTTGATCTTTCAACTTTTGTAATAATTGTTTGTATCTTATTCTGGGGATGGCTTTGGGGCTTTACAGGAATGATTTTAGCAGTTCCTTTAACTGTAATCATAAAAATTGTATGTGAAAATATTGAATTCCTGCATCCAATTGCAATTTTCCTAAGTAATGATCCAATTAAAACAAAAAAAGATTTACGCAATATGTAATAAATTTTTGCATTAAATAAAATGAGATTTCGTTACTTTTTCATATAAGTAACGAATATCTTCTTCTTGAATTGTTGTATAAATACAGTCAACACAACTTTTATCTGCAGCTTCATTTGATTTATATACTTTATTAACAATCAAAGTTACAAAAACATCTCTTGATAAAATTGGGCTGTCCTTTAATAAGAAGGACATTTTATATCCAAATTCGCTGCCAGGTTCAAATCCTTCAACGTTTTCTTCAAAACCAAATACAATTCGTTCATGATCAACATAAAGAATATTTACAGGCTTTACACGATTCTGTAATGCTTCCATTTTTTTATTTTCATTTTGAGTAAGAAAGTTACATACAGGAATCAACTGAATTCCATTTCCTGCATTCTTTTCTTCCTTAGCCTGTTCTACAAAAACTTCAAGTAAAGATTTAGCTTTCTGCTGATTTTCCAATGGAATAGATTTCCATGCAGGTCTTGTAAATAGATCATAATTATTCCAAGGAATAGATTTTAAATTTAAATCTTTTTTGTTTTTATATTCAAAATAAATAACACCAGAAAATTCATATTCCTTTTGTTCTTCTTCATCTTTAATTCTATTTATCTGTTCAGGAAGTTCAAAATAAAGACTGTTATTTTCCTTCTTAATAGTTTCAATAAAATATAAACCTACTCTATTAAAATAGAATTCAACTTTAACTTTTTTGTTTTCAAATCCAATAATAGACTGAGGCGGATTTTCAAGATAACATTTGCCACTTTCTGTTACTTTTATGTTTTCAGCTTTTAATGCAATTGGGAAAATTTGTGAAGTTACAGGTTGAACAGTTTCAGATTTTTTTTCATTTGATACAGGAGTTAATGTTACAGGTACGTTTCCATCTATGAGATACTGTAAAACTAATTGTCGTTCTATGCCTGTTAATTGTTCATTAAGTTTATTCATAATTAACTCCTGTCCCAATTTATTTCAATCTGTTTAAGATTCAGTTTCTTTTCATTTTGACTTATAAACAAAGTTATGTCTATATAATTATTATCAGTATAAAAACGGCAAATTACTTGTGTTAAGTCAAATCCTTCATTTATTCTTCCAGCATAAAACTTATTAAATAATCTTCCAGAAGGATATTTTGTATGGAATAATTTTTCCCAATTATCTTTTAAATCCGTTCTAAAAAAAACATAATTAAAAATGTAATTTTCATCGAAAAATTGTTCCATATTTTTTTGTGGATCATTTTTAATTTGATTGCAGATTCTGTTTACAAAAGTAACAACTTCTTTTGAAATATCTGAATTATCTAAAGAACCAAGTTCATTTATTTCTGGATATATTGGGGTTACAAGACCTGGGACAGCATTTATTGTTCCTACAGATAAAGGGATATTTTCAAGAATTTCTGGAATTATAATTGCTTCTGTAAGTATATTTCCTTCGTAAGCTTCTGTCCAAAAAATTGAATTTTCTTTATTTTCTATTGTTTTTTTTATTGTTTCTTCTTCATTAATAATAATTATATCTTTTTTATTTTTTTTACAGGAAGAAAAGAGAATACATGTTCCTAAAATAATAAAGAAAACTTTTGTCTTCATATTTATAAATATATCAGATTTTTAGAAATAAAAAAACCTGAAACGTAAGTTTCAGGTTTAGTGGGCAGTGAGAGGGTCGAACTCCCGACATTCTGGGTGTAAACCAGAATGCATTGCCTACACATAACCAAGTTTTATTATATATATCTCTGCATTACTGTACAAGTTTATTTGTATTAAATGCGGGAAATAATACATTTAAACTTTTGAAGTTGTAAGACTGTCTAAGATTCCCGCTTGGATGGTCTTTTTTTTTATATTTTCAACAAGAAAAGAGAGTTAAAACTAAATAGTCTTGGGCGGATGATATGAGGTTTTTGCTCTTTTCAAGTTGAAAAAGGAAGTTATAATGATTATTTCTATTTCAAGTATGAAAGGTGGTTGCGGAAAATCCACCACTACAATTCTGCTGGCTAACTGCCTTGCAGCTCGTGGAAAATCAATTCTTATTGTTGATTTTGACACAAATAACTCTGTTACAAATTATTACACTACAGGAATTCAAAATGCTCAGGAAACCTGTATGGAACACAATCTATTTATTGCTCTAAATAAAAATGATTGTACAAATGAAATTATCCAAACTAATGTCAAAGGAATTAAATTAATTCCATCTTCTGTTCGATTGGATGATTTAAGAGCCATTGAATACAGAAGATTCAGCAAGATCATTAAAGTTGTTGAAGATAATTTTGACTTTATTATTCTTGATACACCACCAACATATAGCAATCATACAATGTCTGCAATTTATGCTGCAGATACAATCCTAACTCCATTATTTTTAGATACTTTCAATTACACAACAGCATGTTACCTTGAAGAAAAGATGCATGATGAATTGGCTGAAAAATGTGATAACTGGTATTTCATTTATACAAACTGGGAAACACAATGGGAAGAATTTCCAAACAGTACTCAGTCACAATGGGATAGAGTTTTTGAAAACAAATTTGGAAATATCATTGATATTAAAATACCTGGAACCAAAATTGCAAAAAATTATATTTCGACAGGTGTTAAACTTGATATTAATTCAAAATATCAAGCAGGTTCAAAAAAACTTGCTATTGCTTTTAACGAATTAGCGAATGCTCTTTGTGGCTTTGATAAAAATGATACAGCTCAGTATGCGGAGGTATTTTAATTATGGCAAAACAATTGTTAATAAATAAAGCAAATGGTAATGCTGCCGTTGCAAATTCAAACCTTAAACTTTCTAAATCTATACTAATTTCAGAAATTGAATTGCATCCAGAGTTTCAGAAATTATTTGAAATCAATGAAAACTTATTGGAAAGAATTGCAAACTCAATGAAAGAAAATGGATTCGACAATTCTCAGCCAGTACATATCTGGAGTCATGAAGGTCATAAATGGCTTGTAGATGGATTTACCAGATACAATGCTGCTTTAAAAGCTGAACTAAAAACAATTCCATATTATGAACATTCATTTGAAACCTTTGATGAATGTTACCGTTATGTACTTTCATTACAGGTAAACAGAAGAAATCTGGAACCTGCAGAACTTCTTAAAAATGTAGAAAGACTTATGGGTTCTGATTATGTTCAGAATCTTCCTGGAAAAACAGCAGAGAATATTGCTGAAATACTTGGTATGGGAAAAACAACTGTTAAGCAAGCTATCGCTGTTTCTAAAGATGAAGAAGCTTCTGCAAAGGTAGAATCTGGAATGTCTGTAAAACAGGCATACACAGAAATGAAAGCAAAAGAGAAAGCTGCAAAAAAAGAAGCTGAACCAGAAGAAGATTTTGAGGATTTTACAGAATCGGAAAGCGAGGGTTATCCAGCTCCTATAAGTATTAATCATTCTGATGGAAAGGAACGGCCAGAATTTGGACCTGGATATGAAGATGCTACAGATAAACTTTTAATTGAAAAAAACATTCAGGTAGAAGCTGCATCAAAAGAGGGATTTGCTAAAGGTGCTTATCTTATGTTTACATTTGTTCTTGCAGAAATCTTGAACGGCAAAACAGCAAAAGATATTTACAACGATCCACGATTCTCTGATTTTTCACCATCTGTAATTTCAAACCTTGAATTACCAGATGGGTATGAAGACCAGGTATTACAGTTACAGGACTAACATATGAATAAAACATTTTCTTTTATGCGGGAAAAAGATAATGAAAAAGAAAATCTTTCTGTAAAAATCGTTTCAAATGGGAACTGTTCAAAAGGACAGTTTTCATTTGAAATAACTAATCAAACTTACAGTGTATTTTTTTATAAATCAAACATTATCACTACAGGTTCAGATTGGACAACCATGAATATGATTCTAAAACAAATAGAAGGTTTCATGCGAGAGAAGAATATTCAACAAAAAAATGATTTTACCAAAAATATCTGGACCACTTTCTTTAATTATAAACAACCAACATTAGACGGTTTAAAAATGCCAGGAGAAACTAAATGGAAGAAATAAATGAAAAATATGCAGAATATTTTCACCAGCCAATAAAAAAAACAGATCATCAAGATATAAAAGTGTCTATTATTTGTATTTTTTTTAGTGCAATATTTTTTTCTTTACTATATTTCTTTGCAACTTCATTAAATAAAAATTTTGTAACAGTCAAGGCTAAAATGGATATTACATATACAGTTGGTGCTGTAGATGTTTATAGATATCATTCTAATCCTGTTCATTTTTATGTCTATTTAATTGATGAAAATAATGAAGTAGAAACTATTGATAATTATGAATTATATACAAAAGTAAAAGAACATATTGGACAAAAAATAAAAATAGAATTTTTAACTGCAACAAAACATAATCAAAAAAATAATAAAAATTATTTTACAAGAAAGGCATTAAGTTCTCCTATTAATATCACATATTTAGAAGATGGTATATCTGAAGAAAATAATAATATTAAAACTATGGAATCACTACCATTATTACCTTAAAAATAAAAAGAGGAATTGAATGGAAGAAATAATTATTAAAAATGAAGAGGAATATTGGGATGAAAAGGAATACGCAGAAAGTATTTATTCTCCATTAATCAGTAAATTTTATATGTTTCGTTATCAACTTCGAAGATTCCTTGGTGATAGTCGTGATAATGCACGACAAAAATCCATCAAAGATATTGAAGAAGTAGCTGAATATATTTCAGAAGAAAAAAAAAGACATAAGGAGGATTAAATGTCTACAGATTTTAATAAATGTATTTTAGAAGGACGATTAACTTCGGATGCAGAAAAAATTACAGTTAAGGATTTCATTATTGCTAAATTTTCTATTGCCTGTAACAAGACAAAGAAAATCAATAATGAATATACCGATACAGTATCTTTTTTTGATGTAACATCTATCGTTACTGATAAACAGCTCAATTTCATGAAAAAAGGCATTCATGTTCTTATTGAAGCAGAAGCAAAACAGAATCGTTGGGAAGCTGATGGTAAAACAAATTCAAGAATTGTATTTGAAGCAAAGACTATCAAGTTTCTGAATAGTTCTTCACAAACTTCAGAAGTAAATGGTTCAGAAAGCATTCCAGATGTTATCAATTATGATGACATTCAGATTGATACGGATTCTTACTTTGGATAATTACATACAAAAACTTAATGTGTTCTTTAGAAAACTATCTTTCAACAGATTCTTAGTTTTCTTTAGATCACATTATACCTGGCTTGCGGTTCTTTGTATTGGAATAATACTGATAATCTTTTCATATTTATCAGCATATTTATTTCGTTATTCCAATTATTTACCGCATTTGTGGAAACATAGGGCAAGAAGCAAAGCAATAACTTTGATTCTTTTATTAGTCTTATTGAAGGTGATTATATGAATAATATTACCATAATTGGCACAATTCAAGGTGCTGCTACATTAAGCATCTTAAAAAAAGAAACCTCAGAAAAACCAATGATTAATTTTAAGCTCGTTGATAAAGGAGATCCATATCAGCGGCCCAAAGAACCTGTAATATTCGATGTTTATTTTTCAAAAGATTCTGCAGCTCATATAAGCCATTACATTACAAATAATAAGGAACTGGCAGTAAGCGGATGCATTCAAAAAAAGAAAAATGGCGAAGAATATGTTTATGCTGAAAAAATTCTTTTTACAGGTAAAGCTCCAAAAAAGGATACAGAATATGTCTAGTATAACTATTGAACTTTCACTTTCTGAAGATGATATAAAAAACATCCAGAATGAATTGGAAAATAATAATACAGAATATATGGATGATTTTCTAAGCAGAATATTGAAGCTTACTGATCAAAAAACAATGGAAATTGAATCAGTCATAACAAGAATTAATAATGTAAATCCGTTTTCACAAACAAGAATAAAAAAATAGGAAAAGTTATGAATAACCAGGAATTAAATAATTATGAAAATGATTATTTTCAGGTGCATCGCTGGATGATAACCGAATTAAATCTTAAAGGCCTTGAAAGAGATATTTATGCCATAATTTACGGATTCTCTCGCAATGGAATTAATAAGTTTTACGGCAGTCTCAGCTATTTATGTTCTATGACAAACACTACTAAACAAGGTGTAATAAAAGCACTTAAGTCTCTCCTGGATAAAAAGCTTATTGCAAAAGAAGATAATATTGTGAATGAGCATTACAAAACATGTGTATACTACGCAACAAATGTACAGCATACAGTTTCAAAAAACAAAGCTGTGCAAAACCAGAACGAAGAAAAAACAAGTAAAAAAGGAGAAGAAAATCGGTCAACTGAGTTTACCGCTATACAAACGAATATCGGTAAACAGAGTTTAATGGTCGGTAAACTGAGTTCACAAATCGGTAAACTGAGTTTACCCAATAATAATATATATAATTATAATAAAGCAGCTAGCAGCGAAGCTTTTTTGTCCCAAATAAAAAATAAAATTGAATCACTTTTTTCAGGACCTGTATATGATGATTCAGTATATACCGAATTGTCAGAACAACTATACAAACTTTCACCAGATTCTATTGAAGATTATCTGGATTATGTATATCTCACAACAAAAAATAAAAAACCAAATTCTATAACAAAAATGTTTTTTACATTATGTAAAAAATCAGATATATACCAGGATTATTTATATAAACAAAACAATAAATCAGGCAATGCAGAATCACTTCAGCACATGAAAAAAACTTGTCCGAACTGCGGTAAAACAGTTTTCTCAGTGCATGAGAGTGTGTATGGCTATTGCAGCTGTGGGTGGGATTTCGATAACGCAAAAATAATTGATAATCAGGAGGAAATTGCAAATTAAAATTAAAAAGATCTTAGAAAAAATTACTAACAAAATATTGGAGTTTCTGGAAAGTGAAAACTTTACAGTAAAGTCCATCAGTAAGTTTGCAGGCAGATTAATTATTATTGTAATTGCTGCATATTTTATTATTCAAGGAATTATTAATAACAAATAGGAGATAAAAAAAATGAAAACATTCAGCGAATATCAGAACGCAAGAATTCTTGATAAATCAGGAAGATTAGCAAATGGTGATTATTTAGAAAATGATGGCGAAGTTGTTTTAAGAATCAAAAATGGACTTTTAGATGATGGAATTGATGAAACTGGAAAACCTTTACCAGCTCTTCAATATACAGATGGAAGTCACATTGAACACTGGAGAAACGGAGTATTACACGCAGATAATATGCCTGCAGTTGTTGATACTTTAGATAATCGGGAAGAATGGTGGATGCACGGAAGAAAATACGAAAATCCAACAGTAAAATTTTAGGAGATTTATTTATGTCTTTAGAAGCAACATTAAACAAAATTCAGAATAATCCTTTGTACAAAAAATCATGTTCAATACACAAACAGTATCAGTTTCATCAGTTCCAGCAGGATGGAAAAATTATGAATGGACAGGTACCAAGAAAAGAAGATATCAACGGATTAGTAGAAGGTGAACCAGGTTATGATGCCTCAACAGCTTCGATAGTTCTCTATAATTTCAAGGATGGTGTTCTACATTCAGAACCAGAAAACGAACCTGCAGTTCAGTATAGAGGCCACATAGAATACTGGAATAATGGATTAATTACAAAAGTTATAGATTATGTAAAAGAAATTGAAGAAAGCTGGGAAAATGGTGTTCCAGTTAAAATTATTGAAAACATGAACAAAGGAAAATAACAAATGGATCAACAGAAACCTTCATTCCCATTAAAACAAAAAAATCCAGAATCAGCTTTGCAGGAGAATATTGATAATCCACGCAACAATGATTTATTAATGAAGCTTGCAGGAAATATATCTGAATTACTTGAATTAAAACCGATTCTGGAAGCAATCCTGGAAGATAAACATTCTTCATCAGAAAAAGAAAAGCTTGAAATATTAGATTGTCTTAATACAGTTCGAACAGATTTCAATGCATTGAAAGAAAAGCTTGATTGTGAAGTTGATTATACTCGTGAATTGACTACACAAGCCCAAAACTACGAATACAAAAAAAATAATGCAATGCTGCATAATTCACTGATTGCAACTGAAAACCAAATTAATAACTTTACAAAAACTCTTACGGAATTTGTAGAAGAAAAAATTACAGCTATCGAAGAAACAGTTTCCAATTTACAAACTGTTGAAGATGCAGTGGACCAAAGCATTGCTAGATTTAATAAGATTGCAAGCTCTAATGCTGAAAATGAATATAACGCATTAAAAAAGCAGTCTGAAGATTTATTAAAAAGCTTTACAAGAAAATGCCAGGAAGATATGGAAATAATGAAGAAAAAATCCCTGGACTTTCTCAAAGAATGTGAAAAAGAAAACAAAGAGATTATCAGTAAGATTCCTAAGGTAAACAACAATAAATATTCTATGAAAGATTATCTTCTTTTTGGAATCTGTGCTGTTACAATTCTTTTCCAAGTTTATATGATGATTCATTAGGAGGTTAAAATATTTATGAAAATTTTAGTATTAGTAATTTTTGGATTATTTCTTATTGGTGGTCCATTTTACTTATTAATAAATGAGCTTGGTGTATTTGCTAGTATAAGTAGTTCAATTAAAAATTCAAAAAAAAAGAAACAAGGTTATCACTTACTAAAAAAATCAGAATTGAGTTCTGAGATTAAGAATCAATACAGATATACTAAATTTATTGAAGATATAAGTATAGATTACTGTTCAAATATTAAAGATTATGAACTTATAAAAAACTTAAAAACATACTGTAAAGAAAATAAAATAGATTGTAAGTTACCCATACTCATTGATGAAATATTAGAAAATCAAAAAGTTATTGATTGGCTTAATGAAAATAAGATATTTACAAGAAGACAGTTAGAGAGAGTAAGATATGAGGATTTAACAAAACCAGAATTTAGCATTGATGAGTTTTTTTCATGTAAAAATGATTTAGTCAAAAACTTTTTCAATGATAACTGGTATATCGATATCTTAAAAGTTAACGAATTAAAAAATATAATATTTTGTGAAATTAAAAATAATAATTTTGAAATTATAAGACATGAATTTATAGAACAAAATCCAGTTATCAGGTTTGGTTTTCAGTTTAAAAATATTAATGATAATGTAATAAAATATAGAAACATCAAAGAAGAATTAGATACTTTACTTAAAAAAACAATGGATGCTTATTGTGATTACGAACGGTATGATTATTCAGGTAATGATTTCTTTTATTATATTTCTGATGATTATAGCAATGGAGATCTGATAGATCCTGCGATTGATTATCCAATATCAGTTGATGGTTTTGAATTTTATGTTGATAACCTGACTCGTGTAGACCTGCTTAAATCTTGTAATGATTATTATTCAAAAAAAACAAACAGAAGCCTATTACTAGACTGCTGTGATATATTGCCACCAATTGCAAAAGAAATTCTAAGAGATTTAAAACAATAAAAGAACCAGGAGTCAATTATGGCAAAAACATATAAACGAAAACTTATTGATACAATCGAATGGCATTATGTTGATGAAGAACCATTACCATTTGACTGGAAAAAATTAATGAATGAACGAGGCGATCTAGAAGATATAAAAAGAGTTGTCGATGGAAATAAAAATGATTTAGGCTTAAAGTTTACAGTCTATCCATACATTATTGGCCGCAATTCAAATAACTATAATTCTTTTATCTATTTAGGAATCAATCCAGATAATTATGAGCCATATTGCTGGACTGAAATCGATTTTCCTTTATTACCAATAGAACTTCCAACTTATACAGGACCATTAAAACCATGAGTTATTGTAGACATTGTGGAACTGAAATCACATTTACCAGAACAGCAAATAATAAGTGGATGCCATATGATGTTACAGGACAACCACATTTTTGTCAGGAAAACAATGAAAATAAAAATAAGAAAAACGGCTTGAAAGTTTGTACCAGCTGCGGAAAACCAATATTTATGATGGGAAGAAAAAAGATTGATTATTCTTCTCTTGAAGCTCATAGCTGTAAAAAGGCTGATATTACCAGGTATAATAAATATTTGGATAAACTGAAAAAATAAATATTTACTTTTAGTAGAAATATAATTATACTGAAATCGTTAAACATTGTTTAACAATAATGACAAATTAATCTTTAAAGACTATATATTCAAGATAGGAATAAGCAGAATGGAAACTAAAGAATTAGTATCTACACAATTTACAGAATTAAATGCAACAACAAAGGATTTAATTAATAATGGACTCTTTTTTCTATACTCTGTTAATATTCCTAATAAAGAAGATGTTAAATTCATGTTGTCAACAGAAAAAGCATATTATTTAATATCAGAAAATGGAACAGTGCTTGAAAGAATTGCATCAGCTGATTCTGTACAAATAAACGAAAGAATACTGTTCTCTGATATAAAAAAAGTAACATCAACAAACAAGTTATTCAACATATCATGGGCCTTATAAGTAATCATACACGATGGATTTTTATACTACCATCTCCTCATTTAATAAAAACAGAAGAAAGACATATACAAGATATTGCTTTTGGTGTTCATTGCCTTTTAAAAAAAGGTATTAAACAAAGTAATATTGATATCTTTATTGATAATAATATTTCTTCTGTTACAGATTATATATTTACTTTATTTAATGTCCCATTATCTATTCCTGTGTTACCAACTAATAGTATAAAATCTATTATGGATACTAATAAAAAACGAAATGCAGTAGTTTTTATAACAGGTCATGGTTCACCAGAAGGCATGGTGCATGATATTCCAATTAAGCCATTTGAATTTTATGATATATTTCAAACTAGTCCAAATTTAAAGAAAACAGTATTTTATTTTGGTCAATGTTATGCGGGTATTTTTAATTATATGCCTTTATCAACTCATCTAAATCATTCTGAGAAACATATGAATAATATGGTTGCAATTGGTGCGACAGGATTATTTCCAAGTATTAGCTATAGATATGATTTGAATGAAAATGTATTTTGGACTGCAAACATCTTTTTATTAAATATTTTTAGATGGATTTTAGATATGGTAGATGTTGATGGAGATCATAAATATTCTATTATGGATAGTTTTAAATATGCAAGTATTGTAACAAATGAAACTATACAACAAATAAAAAAAAATAATACATTAGAATCTATGATTGAAATAGAGTCTCTTTTAGAAAAAATAAAAAATGCTGAAGATAAGAAATCTCTATCGTTAGAACTAGAGATAGAGTCAATTGATAAAAAGATGTCATTTATGAATGCTATCCAAGAGTCTTGGATATTAAACGCACCAATAGCAATGACAACAGAATATTAACAAGCTCTAAAAAAGGAGCTGCAAAATGCAGCTCCTTTCAATTTATCTTTCCATAGAAGAATCATTGTAGTGTTTTACACTTACAGATTGATTTCTTCTATTATACATGCTGTTTTTCTCATATTGAGAAAGAATTTTATCTCTTGGCAGTTCATATATATTTTCTTTCGAGTCCTTCATAACAATCAGATTTTTATCCTTTGATGCTGAAACAACTTCAAGATTTAAATATATAGTTTGCTTTTTACCATTAAGCTTAAAAGCTTTTACAGGAACTTTATTAATATTTTCACCGATTCTGAGTTCAGAATTATCATCAATTTTATGTCCAGAAATATAAATCAGGTCTGTCATATGACGAGGAATAATATTACGAGGATTATTTACATTGATGAACTCTTCATTCATTGGCCGCTCAATCATTGCTTTATTATACATATCCAGCATAAGATCATTAACAGATTTGTTTTGAGAGGCTGCAATTTTTTTTACAAGTTCCTGAGTTATTTTCTGTTCATTTTTTGGCATAGCTTTAATGATTTCCTTTGCGGCTTTGAAAGTATCAAGTGGATTTTGAGCCTGAGTTCTAATCATTACAGCAAGATTGTGTTCAAAATACGCAGCAATATTAGGTTCTCTATATTTGAAAAAATCATTATATTGATGGTCCAAAATATGTGAATAAACTTCTCCATGGAAATTGATTTCATTTAAATTTGGTTTATTCAGTTCTTTTATTGTTTCTCCAGGAAGTTCAATTGTATTACTACCATTTGAAAGAGTATAAATATCATTCTTATCAGAATATGCCTGGATATAATAACCAGTAAACTTCTGTAATCCATTTTGAGTTACCATTGCAAAGTCAGGAACAGGTTCCTGCTCTACACTTCTCTTATCTGATTCAAATTGTACATCAGCATATGATTCATACTGATTGGATGCAACATTGTAATGTTTATTCTTTGTATCCTGGAAATAAGATTCAAATTCATCCGCTAATAAATGAAATTCTTCACCTTTTTTGATTTCTACACTACTCTCTGGATCAACAAATAATGTTTTAAATTTATCATCCAGAAGCTTTATTTCTTCTTCTGTAGCATAGTTTTTAAAATCATTCTTCATACCAATAAATTGGCCCATTCTTTCTTCCTCAGTAAAGGAATGTAAACTGGTCATAGAAGCTGGTAGTTGTGAGCTTATTATTTCATTTAATGGATTTGGTACACCATTTAAACTGTCAATTTTTGCTTGCAGTCTATCTATTTTATGCTGATACACTTCTCTCTGTTCCAGGATATTAGACTGATAACCAAAATCATCATTTTCATCTGTATATAAGAAACTCTGCTGTTTTTTAAGTTCATCTATATCAGTTTGAGCTGAAAGTTTAAGATACTCTTCTCTTGGCAGGTCAGGTTCTGCGTAAAAGACATTATGATTTTCTGACAGATACATTATCCCTTCTGGTTTATTTGAATCTGTTGAATAATCGGAAACTTCTTCCTGCACTACTTTCTTATCACCATAACCAACGGCATCCAGAAGATAATCTGGAATTGTATGCTGTTGCTGAAGATGTTCTTTAATTCCAGTTTCTACACCATTCATTACTTTGTTTATAATATCTTCAGGAAGATTTATTTCTTTTAATGGAGTTGTAATTTCTACATTAGGATCATATTTACAAAGATAAACAAGATTATTTTTATCAGTACTTGTACAGCGATACTGGATGCAATATTGCATATCTTTATTATAGGAATCATTTGCTCCTGCAGCATTAAATAGACTTAAAGCTTGTTCATTTGATATGAATGTATCAGCATAAATCAAACTTGTATTATCAACAAAATGCCAGGTAACAGGTTCAGAAAAATCAAATTGAAAATCTTTGAATAAATCATTTGTATTAGTTTGAGTATTTTCGATATTCAAATTGATATTCTTTTCATTTACTAAATCTTTCATTGGAGTAGAAAGAAATTCTGCAAATACTTCTTGTTCATTGTTTTCAATATCAAAGAAATTATTTTGAATATAGAGCCAGGTTTCTTTATCCCAATCAATTGCATCAAGTTTTACCTCTTTACCATCAAGTTCTGCAATTCGATTAAGGACCTGTTCTGCGAACTCTCCAGAAATACGACTATGAATTTCACTTAATACAAGATTTTCATTATCCTTTATGTTTTGGTAATTAGGATCTGAGATTACTTCATTCCAGTATTTTGTGTTCTTAAAAAGTTCTAGACCTTTATTCCACAGTTCTGGATTTGTCTTTTGTGTGTAGGCATCCCACAAGTGTGTATATTCGTGAACAGCTGCGTTTGAATTCATGATTTCTGGATTCAGGTAGATTTTGCCGTTATGAACAAAACCGTAAATAGAACCATTTTCCAAAGTCATAGTTTGAACAGTTTTTGCTAATTCAGTATTACAGTTATTTTCAGCAATATACTGAATATTATCTAATGTTTTTGAATCCAAATCTGAAAGTGGAATCTCTGTTTTATCTATATAAGCTTTAGAAGCTCTATCCCATTTTGCTTTATACAGTCGAGGATAATCCTTGTTGGAGACTTTTTCATAGTTATTGTCGGTCTGGATTTCAATAAGAAAATGCTCTTTATTACTACTACGATTAAAACCTGCACTTTCCATAAGATTATCATGCAATACATAAGTCAGGACTTTGCCTGTGTTTAAATTTGCACTGTAAATACTTTCAGAAATAAATTTTGCAGGTAAGTTTGACACTTTATTCTTAAAAGATATATTACTAATACTACTTAAAAAATCATTAGATACAGGAATGTTCTGATATGGTTCTGGACGAATATCCTCAATTTCTCCATTGAACATTCTATTTAATGTATTATCAGAAATTATTTTTGCCAAATTTTCTACTGGAATTATTGATGGATCTCTTAAATAAAGCAAATCCGAAAATTCTATAAAAAAGTCTTCTGAATATCTATCAAGTTCTTCGGCGTAATATGATTTTGAATCATAATAACTACACATAATGATTATATCATTCATATTTTCCAATTTAATTGCAGCTTTTTTATTAGCTGAATTAATTTTTTCAAATGATGAATGAATTACGTTTCCGTCTTTATCTACAGGATTGATAAAACCTATGCTTTTTAAGAATTCCTGTTGATTTTCAGTAAATTCAATATTCCGTTCAGATAAATCAAAATTTGATGTTCTTTTATTGACAATATCTTCTTTCTGGATTATATTTAAAGAGCCTTGAGTGGACATTCGTGTGGGTAATAAGAGCCCTCTTCTGTGTGACCACTCGAGGCTTTTTTGTTTGTTTTCATAAACAAGATTTCCGAGTTTTATCTGCTCAATAAACCATTCATTTTCATCTTTACCGTAAGCACTTGTTATTTCATTTACAATGATACTTCCTTGATTTTTACTGATTTGCAAAGCTACTAAGATTGTTTCATTATTTTTATCCATAGCTTCGGTCATTACAGTATAACTATCGGTTCTGGTTGCTGATTTAAAAACCATAACTGGGTCAGCAAGGAAATTTGGAATCTGCTTTATTGTTTCTATATCAATATCGTGACCATAACTATTGCCTATTTTTTGTGTTTCAGGTGCATTTATTTTTTCTAATCTTTCTTGTGTAATTGCAATTTTGTTTGCTGGAATATTGATAGCCTGCAATACAGTACTTGTAGAGAATTCTGTAATGATTTCAGCAGAATTGAGTTTTCCAGCTTTCCAATCATCAACTTTTTGTGCAAAAGCTTTAAGTTCATTTTCATCAGCAAGAAAAAGAGGATTTTTTTCTTCTTCTATTGGAGTATCACTCATTTTTTGTACAATATTTTCTTCTACAAGAATCTTATCAAACTCATCCTTATCAGTGACAACTTCAATACCAGCTGCTTCAAATTTCTCCAGTATTGCATCTGTATAACTCTGTTTTTTTTCATAAACATCACAAACATTTCTAATCTGACTTTTTAGTTCATCATTAATTTGTATTTCTTTTTGCTGTTTTAATGTAAAATCATTTCTGTCAAACTTTGAAATCAAGAACTGGTCCTGGTCTGAAGTAAGCATTGATTTTCGATATTCAATACAAGCTACTTCATTTTCATTTATATTTCGATTATCAAATGAATGTGGCAATAATTCTTTATATAAAGTTTCTGGTATTTCAACATCATAAACAATAGTTGAAATCTTATCGGAATCAAAATATGTCCAGGAACTACGATTGATTACATTTAATTGAATTATTTTACTGTCTATTTCTTTAGATATTTTGTCATATTCTTCATTACTTATATCTTCTGGAGCGAAAAAGCCATTACCATTATTTGTGAAATATAGTGTTCCAGTAAGTTCTTTATTTATTGTATTTTCATTATCCATAGATTATCTCCAAGTAAAAGGCAGCCAAAGAATACACTCTGGCCGCCTTATAGATATTTTTATAAAAAACTATCTTTCAATTTCCTGTTCTTTTTTATTTTCTAACTCTGGTGGGAACAGTCTTGTATTAATAGAAGGTGTCCAGGTAGAAACAACATCGATTTTTCTATCACTCTGGTCTTTATAGAAACTGTAATAGTTGCGGCCAGCTTCAATGTCATATTTTTCTGTCATTGTAGTGTGGTTGAAAGCAACATCAGTGAATGCATCATTTAATACATGAGCTTTCATTACAGCTTCAAAATCGTTTGATTCTTTTCCAAGCTTATTCCAGAGAGCATCTGTGATGACAGGAAATGCACCGATTGCACCAGCTTCCATTGCCGCAAACTGAAATTCATTTCTAATCTGGCTAGATTCATTTTCAAAGAAGTTCTTTGAATAATACTGAACACCAGTAATACTTCTGTCTGCATTTGTAAACACAACAGGAATAAAATCATCATTCCAGTTTTCTGTGTCATTAATTTTTACAGCAACAGCTTTAAGTGCTGATGTACCACCAACATAATCTCCAGCCCATTCTGGTTTAGGATCAGCAGTGAAACGGTCAACTTCATTCACAATTTGTGGTTCCATTTTCTTCCAGTGACATTTTCCAGGATTATTCTGACTTGGAACTGCAAGATTGAAAGTATCATGGTCCAAAATGATATGCCCTAAGAACTTGTTCATTCCATCGCTTCTTCTAAGAGAACGATCTAAACTGTCTGTAAGTTCACGGTCAAAAGAACTTTCTGTTGTGTTACCAGAAGGATGATTATGACAAACAGCAAGTTTGTAATCATCTCCAAGCTCTTCCAAACGGCTGATAACTTGTTTTAAAGTTTCATCGTTAGGTTTTGAAACATTACAGAAGTTTGGCATATGACTTGTGATAGCAAGCTGATCAGCAATTTCACCAGTTTTTTCATTAATTATGATATAACGGAAAGTTTCAAACTTCTTTGAACGATAGATTTCCATTGCAGCCTGAAGCTGTTTCCAGCCTGTAGGAGTAAGTCCACCATTCTTACTTACATTCAGATGTGTTCCATTAATTTCAAAAACACCTTTATCCTCAAAATCCTTGAAAGAAGTATACATTTCAGTTCTTTCACCATTGAGAACAGGTTCTGTAATGCGTTTTCTTTCGTTTTCAGCCTCTTTAATCTGTTCTGGTGTAATAGAAACATCATCAAGCTGAGGAACAGTTGCTTTTTTCTGTTCTTCTGGATCATATACAAACTGTCGAGGTTTTTCGAATACAGGAGCTGAAAGTTCACGAGCTTCTTTAATATCATTAATATGAATCTCTTCACGGCCAGCCATATTTGCAATTGTAAGAGATAGTTTAAGAAGATTTGATTTACCTCTTGGTGTGAGTTTATCTTCTTCTTTATCCAGGTATGCCTGACTTTCATTATCCAGCTTACAATATTTCTGAATATCTTCAGGAGTCATATGGCTGTTATATACACCACGCTTTCTCTGAATTTCAAAAGCAGTTGCAATCTGAGCCTTCATTTCTTCAATAGACATCTTTCGTGTATCTTTTACATCCTTTTGTACAAATGTCTTGATTTCAACACGGTCTAGCAATGGATCAGAAATCTTCTTCCAGTATTGTTCGATGGATCTTGCACTATCGAGACAAAGCTTATCATGTGAACCATAACAACCACATGGACATGGATTCATAGCCATTGCAAGCTGGAAGTCAGCAGGATATGTAGTAGAGCGACCTGCACGGCTCAATGTAATACTGCGGCTTTCAAGAGGAACTCTAAGCAACTGAATTACAGGAGAACGGAATTCTGCTGTTTCATCCAAAAAGAGTGTACCTTTGTGTGAAAGAGAAACTTCACCAGGTCTGCAGTTAGGACCACCACCACACATTCCTTCGATAGTTGCTGTCTGATGAGGCATACGGAATGGAGGAATAAGATTATCTCTTTTTGGTGAATCAAGGCCTGCAAGTGAATTGATTCTTGTAATTTGCTTGGATTCTTCTTCAGTTAACTTTGGAGTCAAAGCAGGCATCAAAGCCTGTGTAAGCATTGTCTTTCCACATCCAGGAGCACCTGTTGCAAGAATATTATGTTTTCCGGCAACAGCAATTTCGATGGCACGAATTGTTTCAAAGTGGCCGTCCATTGAAATGTTTTCAAGAGCCTTTTTATACATCAAATCTTCGTTGAACTGAACTGTTTCTGTTTTTTCAATAACAGGTTCTGTTTTCTGGAAAACATTAGGCTGCAACAATTTTTCATTAACTTCTTTGAGACTTTCAGCTGTAAGAATCTTAATGCCATCAATATTCTTAAGCAATTCTGCAGTTGTTGGGTCACATACAACATTTTTAATACCAGCAGACTTAGCAGTATTTACAGCGGCCACTGCACCACGAACAGGACGGATGCCACCAGAAAGCTCCAGTTCTCCAAGAGCAAGAACAGGTTCTGTGACAGGATATTTATTTGTCTGACCTAAAATACCTAAGGCCATAGAAAGATCCATAGGAGCATCTTTTCTAAGGTCAGCTGGTGAAAGAGACTGAAGAACTCTTTCTGCAGGAAATTCAAGACCAGAATTTCTGAAAGCAGCCTGTATTCGTTCTCTTGTTTCTTTTACTGCAGAATCTGCTAATCCAACAATATCGAATGCTGGTATTCCAGGTCTTAAATCAGTTTCTACCTGGACAACAGTTCCTTCGTAACCAAATGGGGAGAATGTGTATACCTGAAGAGGTTTTACTGGTTCAATATCAATTTCAGAAGTTTCATAAATTACACCAGCTTTCCATGTATCTTGTTCTCCATCAACTTTTTCCATTCTGTATCGTAATGTGATTTCTTTTTGTCCATTTGAGAAAACTGAATATTGAGGACCATTAAAATTATTATATTCTACTAAGCCATATTCTTTTAATGAGAAACCTTGTTCTTCAAGCTCTTTTACTTTATCGTCATAACGAACAGCATCATTTTTTTCATCAACAATTTTAATATCCTGATTTTCTTCTTTCTGTTTACTTACAGAAACCTGATGATATAAATCAGAATGTAAAAGCTGGTCATTAATGATTATTTGAGCTTCTTCAAAAGTTTTTACCTTTCCATCTACAATTCTAACTTCAAGATCTTCAATCATCGACCATTTTTCTTCAAGAATTTTTCCAGAAAGCTCATTCTCTTCATCAATTCCATCATCTGAGAAATAATGCCAGTCTAAATTATCCATCAGCATTCTACCAACAGTTTCATCTTTTTCCTGAATTTCATTATCATATCTTTCTTCTATAACTTCCTGCTTTGTTGTTTCAAAGCTGGCAAGCTGACTTTTGATATGACCATCAAAGAACTTTTCTAATTCATTCCAGCTGATAGAAGAATCTGGTCCAATTCTTTCATTCATTCTTTCAACAAACTGTAAAAGTTCTGGAGTATTATGTAAAAATCCAATGTCATCAACAAACATTGCCTGTTTTGAGCCATCTTCTTTTTCAAGAACAATAATATCACTTGTAGATAATGAATGAGCTTTATAATCATCAGGACGATTATTATTAAGCTGTTCAAAGATTTTTTCTGATGTAACATTAACATTTCTCATACTGTGAGTAATATCAATATGTCCAGAATAAACCATTTCATAATTATTAAAATCAATTTCTTTACCCATTGATTTTAATTCTTTAGAGCTAGCAAAACTGATATCATGTAAATCTGGATCATGTTTTAATTGATAAATAGTATAATTCTGTCGTTTAAGTGTTCCAGCATAATACTGTTCATACTGATAACGAAGATTTGCATTATCAGTTATTGCATATACCATTGGAGTAATTCCAGGAATTAATTTGTTTGCTTCATTGAAAGTAACACCAGTAGAAATTACATTATCAATAAGAACAAGTCTTTTGCCTTCTGGAATATTGCCATCTACATAAAGCTTTGGATCTAAATCAGGAGTTGCAGCCTGCTTCTGTTCATATAATGGTTCATGTGGTTCACATTTAAGAATATCAGCAATTTCTGCACCAGTTGCTTTTGAAACAAGTTTCGCAATTTCTTTTGTGTATTCTGCATTACCTGTATGCTGTGGAGCAGGAATCAAAATATCATCTGGACCAATAACATTCTGATTAATAAACCAGTCTGCCATAGTTTTTACAGCTTCATTTCTTTTATCCAGGTCATCACCAGCAATGTTATGACAGATTTCACGAGTTTTCAAAGAATTATAGTAGCTGTTATATTTGATACCATTTACTTCAATAATATCTTTGTGAGATTCCAGGAATTCATTTCCATTTTCAACAGTATAGCCATTGGCCATTAATGCTTCTGTAAGCTTTTTCATTGCATCAACATATTCAGGCATTTTCTTGAAATATTTAATGTCTTTGAGTACATCTTCAATAATTTTACCAGCATAAATGACCTGACCATGACCTTCTGGACCAGAGTCATACATTGAGCCATCTTTGGTATCAATACCAATACAAGGAATATAACCAGAATGATCTTCTGACATTAATTCTTCATATTTAGCAAGAGCTTCTTCCAGAGAAAGTCCTGAGAATAATTCTTCTTCAAATTCAATATTTGAAGCTACAAAATAACTTACTTCTGGATGAACAATAGCAGAAAGATTCTTACCTTCAGCTTGAACCTCCTGTTTAAGTTCTTCTTTTGGAGCATATTCAGAGAAGTATTCTGGATGTTCCTGATAAAGCATCTGTTCAATTGTTGCATTGTCCGGAACATGATAGTCCATTTCCATATAAGGAATTGAAAGAATTTCTTCAAGAGAAGTTGAACCCCATTCAGACATCTGAAGGTCACCATTCAAAATGTTGTAACCAAATCCAATTCCATCTGAGTCGATTTCTGAGAGGAAAATCTCTGTGTCACCGAGGAAGTAGCGGAAACCTACAGTATGAGTACCATCTTCATTTATAAGTTCTTTATTAGTATTGATTTTACGATATGTATCTGCAATCTGTTTTAATTTGTTTGTAAAGAACTCACCTTCTTCACCTTTTGTAAGTTCCAGGGTAAATGCAAGCTGTTGTTTTGGAACAACTTTCTTACAGATATCCAAATCTTCCTGAGTAAGTTTTTTGTCATTATTTTCATTTATAAGTTTATAAACATCTTCGATTAGAACATTTTTTGTTTCTGTAATCTTATCAAGATATCCAGCATTTTCTAAACTTATAAATAAAGCTGCACATTCTCTGTCACTTGTGAAAGCATCTTCTCTGATAGAAGCAAGATCTCTAACAATAGAGGCAAATTCACCATTTGCTCTCATCGCTTCATCAAACTTTAATGCAATATTCTGTTCAATGTCCTGGATACGATCTTCACCATCATTCTGATATAAAAGGTCATAATTCAAGTCAAAATCATTCAGAATACCAGAAGCTTTTGAAATTATTTCAAGCTGTACAGGTGTTTTTGTTTCAATATCCTTAGCAAACTGATTTTCCAGATATTCTGGTGCAGTCTGGTTTTCAGTAATGATTTCAAAATATTCAGTGGCAAGCTGCTTCAACTCTTCATATTCATTCATTGATAAATCATTACTTATAACAGGAAGGACTGAATTACCAGTCTGATTCAGTGTAAAAATCATATTACCAGATTCTGGTTCATGAATACTTACAGTAATTTTTTCACCATTCTTATGAACATTAAGAACTAGTTCAGACTGCTTAAAACTATTAATGATTTCATCAAGTCTCTGGTTTACATCTGTATTAATTTCTACAGATTCTACCGGACCAGAAACAGATTCATTATTTACACGAACTTTCTGTGCATTATGTTTATGACTATTTTCAATAGCTTCTTTGGTAATGCCATAATTTGAATAGAAATTAACACTGAAATAATCACTCTGACTATCAGAATGATCATAGTTATATGATTCCAGATGCTGAATAACATCCTGGTATACTTTGCGGACATCTTCGTTCATCCAGGCTAAACTTCTATCATCTGAATATTCTGAAATATTTTTCATGTGAGCATTACGAACCTCCTGTTCAATGAATTCTTTTTTCTTATCTTCAGATAATTCTGAATAATAAGTATATTTTCGAGTTTCGCTATCCCAGATTCTGTTATTGTTAGAATCATCATTCTGTTCAACATAAGCTTTCATTAATTCGAAGTTGGTAATTTCTACAGGAGTTTCTTTAAGCTTAACAGAAATAGAAGAGCCACCAGAAAAATATTGAGAAGTAACAGAAAATTTATAACCAGGATGATTCTGTTTAATGTAGTTACGAAGATTTCGTGCAATGTCAGTTGTTGAAAGATTACTGTCATAATTGCTGCCCTGCTCTGCTTCATATTGCTTTCTGGCATTTTCTATCTGAACTGCTTTGGCTGCATTAATGTTGGATTCTCTTTCTTCTTCTGTAACAGTCTGTGCAGGTGTTTTTTCAACATGAGATTCAAGTTCTATTCCTAAATCCTTGATTTTGTCTTCCAGTAAAGTATTTGTCCAGTTTGACATATTTACATTTGCAGGAAACTGTTCCCAGATTCTTCTGAGTTTTGCCCAGTCAACAGAATTATATGTCTTGTAATCCTCAGCATTCATGGCCTTTTGAGCATCACGGCTAGGCTGATATAGACTTTCAATACACAATTTTTTAGCTTCATTAGACATATATCTTAATGTTGTTGAAGTTTCTAAAGACAGGCTTCTATCAGTTGGAGGAATATTTTCAAATACATTTTCGTATATATTATTAACAGAATCTTCATAAACCTGATGGATATTATCTACAGCTGCTTTTAATTTATTATCAACTCTATCAGCTTCAGATGCTTCAATAAGCCATTTCTTATGAAGTTCTTTATATTCACTCTGAGCTTCATCAAGTTCTTTCATAGCTTCCTGAACTTTTTCAGATAAAACCTTTTTTTCTTCAGAAACAAAGTTATCAATAATCTGTTTATGATTATTGTCTAAATTTGGAAAGTAAAGCTGAGTTTCAAGAGCATTAAGAGCTTCAATAAATTCATCATGAGAACATGTTGCTCTAACATAATCAAAAATAGAACCGTTTCCGTCTCCAATATCATAGCGACTTGGTTCATAACTGAATGTATCTTCTGGATTACGAGGATTAGGAATATTGAAGAACTTGAAGTTTGTCTTGTCGTAGCCAAACTGGATTCCTTTATCTTCTTCAGGAAGCTTATCATCTCTTTCCAGATCCCAGTAGTTGTCTGCAGAGCCATATTTCTGTTCTGCATACTTCTTACGGTTGTGGAATTCAGAGTCAGCCTGCATAAGAATTTCATTGAATTCTGTTACAGTATATACCTTGTTTTCTGAAGGAAATTTAGGACTTTCTGATGAGAACATTACGACATACGGAATTTTCTTTTCTTCGTATTCTGCCTTAATTCTGTCTTGGACATTTTCGTACAATTCAGGAAGAAACTTATACTGAACATCACGATTAAATGCCTCAATTGCAGTATACCATTTATTACCCTGTACATGAGTTTCTGGGTCAAGTTCAAAGTTCTGAATAATGGTCAAAGCTTCTTTGTTACCATTGGCAATGTCAGCCATGATTTCATCGACCATTGGTTTATACCATTTTTCATAACGTATTGTTTTATTCTCTAAAGTTGTACCATTTTCTTTTTCTTCGTCTGTAAGAGTAAGAAAAGTTTCTGTAACAATGTTATTTAATTTAATCTGTGCATCACGGATATCTTGTTCTGCTTTAGATAAAACAACATTCTGATTTTCTGCTGATAATGTACGAACAATTTCTGTACCTCTTTTCTCTGCATCGAAAAGAATATTAGAAAGTGTTGGCATAGTTTTATCTCTTGTACCACGATCACGAATATCATTTTCCAATACAGGCATAATTTTTGTTTTAAACTCTTCTGCAATTTGAGGATCTACAGAGAGTTTCATGCCAGAACGACAAGCTGCGATATATGTTCCTAAATATTCTCTAGGTTCACTGCTTGCAATAACCATTGAAATATCAGATAAATTATTTACTTTTACAATCTTATTTTTATATTCAGCAATAAGAATATCAGGATTCTGAATTTGTTCTGGAAAGAATAATGAAGAAGTATGTACTTCTCCCTGTTCATCCTTAAAATTAAATAAAACACCTTTTTCATTTTCTTTAAAACTACTTCCAGAAGCTATAATGGTTGTTCGTGGAAAAACTATATCAGATTTATATCCCATTTCCATTTTTGCAAACTGAACTGGAATAAGGCGGCCAGCAGGGAAACAATAACCAGAGTTTGCATTATATATAGCTTCAGCTTTGATAATACCAGCGGCATTTGGAAGAAAAGGAGCTTTATTTTCTTCTAAGCCTTTTTTCATAACCACTGCATTATGCTGAGGAATCCAGAAACCGTTGAATTCTTCTTTTGAAATTGTAGAATCTTCCATTTCACGAAGACCATTTGCTCTTTCCATAGCTTCTGCTTCTGCATCCAGGTGAGAAAGTTCTGCGTTCATTTCACGGCTATCTCTTTCATCTCTGGCCTGCTCTACACCATTATCATGATTAGTCCAATTCTGCTGAATTGAATCAACAACTCTTTCATAATTTGTAGCTTCTATTTCATTAATAAGTTCACTTAAATCGGAATAATCACGGATAACCCAGTCATTGATAGATAAATCATCTGGATGAAATTCCTTTAATACAACCTGAGCTGCAGTTCTGATATCTTCTGGCATTGTAATATCACCAGAAACACCCTGGCCGCCATCAATTAATTTAAAATCTTTGTCATATAATGTGTAATCCCATCTGTCATCATCATCAATTGACTGGATCAAGAAATATTCGCCAGTCTTAGGATTATGTAATGCAAGTTCAACAGGATTACCAATATCTGCAGTTACAAAAACATTCGAGTTTAAAATATTATCATTAATTAAAACTAAATCAGCTTCTGTTAGTTTATTTAATGCTGCAGCATGTGCATCAGCTTCATTTAATTCTCTGATTTCATCTACTGAGAGAGTCGAATTGGTAAGATATGTAACAGCCTTATCCAATGAATCAAAATCTTCTACCCAGCATTCTCCATCTCTGTTATCAATAGCAACCAATTTATCATCTTCTTTAATAATGAATAAACCTTTTGCAACAGAATTGTGATTATTGGACCATGATTCAACAAAGTCAGAACTTTGTGGTAAAACAACAACAGGAAAAGTAATTTCATTGTTGTTGCTGTTATTATTTTCGAGTTTGCTAATTCTTTCACGAGTAGTCTGTAATTCAGCTTTCATATCAAGAAGGATTTTTTCCATCTGGATGAGACGAGCTTCAAGAATTGAATCATTTTCTTTGATAACTTCTTGTTTAATACTTTCAACCATTAATTTTGTGTTTTCTGGAGAAATTGCATAATCAGTAGCATTCTGAACTAAAGCTGATAATCGTTCATCTGCACTATTATAACCAGGTTCATTTGTATCAATTGCCTCCTGCATAGATTCCATATAAGCAGAGGCCTCATTGTTGATATCATTCTGTAAAGATTCTGCAAAATTTCTGCTGTTTTCTACAGCACTTGCAGATGGGTACCAAAGTTTGTGCTGTGGAGAATATCTCCAACCTTCGTCTTTTAATTTCTGTAAAATTTCTTTTGATGGTTTTTCATCAAACTGTAAATTAATTCTGTTAAATTGTGTATTTTCAATAATTTTCATTGAATAGCTCCTTTAATTATGCGTAAGAAAAACCTTTGTTAATATTTCTGGCTTTCTTAGTCTGTTCTTCCTGGATTTTATTTGTTTCGATATTAAAATCCCTTGAAACCATTGCTTTCTGATATATAGATGCTGAATACAGTTTCTTTGTAAGGTTTTCTGCTACTTTTAACTCTTGAAACACATTGTCATTAGTTGAATTAAATAACTTGTTAAGTGAGGTGTAACATAAATTCTCTTTAGGAGAATACTTAGCTTTTCCACCAATAGAGTTATAAACATTATGAAGATACTGGGCTTCTACAAGAGAAGCACAGTCAATTTCATTAATATATCTGTTCTGCTGAATTCCCTGCACAATTTTTCCAATATGCAATTGCTTTTCTGCAGGAGATTTTTTCATGTTATCTGTAAAAATCTTGTAATTTATTTCAGAAGCAGACTGGTCCAACTGTTTACAACGGTTAATTAACTTTTCCACAGATTTCTTTGAATCATCAGTAAGTGCATCGACATTATAAAGAAACTGTTCTTTATTTTTTGTACCATGTTCAGCAACATATAATTCTGATTCCAGGTGTGTAGGATTATGATACTTGGTTCTGCAAAGAACAGGCTGCACATTATCCTTAAAATGAATTTTATAACCTTGTTTTGAAAGAGTTTCTAAATCACTGCCAAATATCCAGAGATTTGATTCATAACCTCTTTGTGCAGAAACCTGTTCCAGAGCAATTAAATTATCATCGTTAATCAATTTTCCTGTATACAATTCTCTAGGCAAAGCTTTTTGATTCTCATTAAAAAAAGGGAGTGTTCTATTTTCACAATTAAACTTAAGAGCATCATAAATCTGCTTCTGAAAGAATTCATCCGAAGTTAGACCTCTTGTATAACTGGCTCCGTTTTTAAAATTTGTAAGAATAACCTGGTTCATTTAAAACCTCCTGATATTTGGCTATATGGGATTTAAAAGATTTCCATTTCACGGTCAATCTTGTTTTCTTTCTTCTGTTCCTTTTTAACTTCCTGCTGTTTTTCAACTTTTTTGTCAGGAGATTTACCATTAAACCATTCAACAGGTTTATTCTCTTTTACAGCTGCAATTACTGCAGAAGATTTATAATCAGCATTAGAGAAATAAGATTTTGTTGTTGGAATTTCAGGATTCTTTTCTTTCACAGAAAGATCATTTTTAATTACTATAAGTAATTCAGATTTGAACTGTTCTGTTACTTCTGGAGAAACAGTAAGAGAAATACCAGATTTACATGCTGCAAAATAGGCAGGTAAATATGACTGAACATCCTTGATTTCAAAAGATTTATCCTGCAGCTTCTGTGGGTATTTAATTTTCTTGTTCAGATCCAGGACTTTTTCAGGAGCTTTTGTTTCTTCTGGAAAATAGAAAGTGCCAACAGCAAATTCATTCTTGCTGTTTTTGAATACATAATGAGTACCATAACCTTCGGACATTTTTCCACCAATTTCAGTTCCAGCTTCCTGAATAGTGTTAAATGTTCCAACAACATTTGATGCAAATCCCATTTCTTTTTGTTTCATTTGAAGTAATACAAGGTTTTCATCTGGAACAATAAAACCTGTATTCAAATTGTAAACAGGAACTGGATTAATTTTGCCCTGGGAATCAGGAAGGAAAGGTGCTGTACCATTTTCTACAGCAGTCTGAATGAGTTTTGCATTGTGTTTTGCTAACAATGCACCGTTAAAAGAAAGATTTTTAATCTGGTCCATAAAAGACCTCCTTAAATTAGCAACTCGCCAAACTTACCAAGATTCTTCTGACAGGAGTTCTCAAAAAAATCCGCGGGATGGTAAGCTGCAAAGTTTATACATTCATACAAATGTACAAAATAACAATCTAATAATATTTAAATGTTATTTTGTACAATTATAATAATAAAATGTTTATTTGTCTATTTTTTACACACTTTTATGTTATTTTGTTTATTTTTTTTAATTAAAGAAATACAATATAAGTATGGATAAATATCATCTATGCGTAGAAATTCCATATGGAATAGAAATTGCTTATACACTTCATACAGATGGCCTGCTTACTGAAAAACCACAGGAAATAGATTCAGGAAATTATTATTTATTTAAATACCCACTTAGTTCTGTTGTAATACTTTTTTATAATTTCAAATTCTCAGATAAAGAAAGCAAGCTAAAAAAAACAAGAAAAGCTTATATTGTAACAGCACAAAACATTTTACCTGGAACAAGCAACAGAGTTGCATTGCCAGGATTAAATATGACCGTAACAGTTCTATTTTCCTGTAAAGGAAGAACTGTAGATTATTTAAAACATGTGATGAATACATTAAGAAAACTTAATGATAATTTTATTTACCGTATGCCCTATCTATTCTGGTATAAAATGGCAGCCGTTGCTAAATATGGTAAAGGCAATGAATTTGACACATTAAGACTGTATAAAAAATACAAGGAAAATAAATGACTATCACTAAAGAATTATGCAATAAATTAAATCTTATAAATTCGGATTTATTATTAAATGACAAAGAAATATTATGTTATCTGGAAAAACAAAATGCAGAAAATTGGACTTTTCACATAAGTACAGAACTGGAATTGAACAGAGACCAGAAAACATTAATTATTAAAATGAATTATGTTAATTACACTACTAATTTTACAGCTAAGATAATAGAAACAGGTAAAGACTATATTGTTGTTCAAAAACCAACTAATCCTAAAGATCCATTTTTAAAAGAAACTTTAGATACATTGGAAAAAATAGAAAAAAATGATGAAAAGTATGGACAACGAAAAGAACCACGAATTAAGATTGGAATAAAGTATTCTCAAGATTTTGGATTAAAAAGTCCAGAACAACTATTTGTTCTGGAAAGAGAAAGATATTCTGGCCCATGTGCTATTGTTGATGCTTCAATTCATGGTGTACAAATATTAACTCCTTACAGTGCTATTCTAAGAAACATAAATAATTTTAATATGTTGATATCTTTCTCTAATCCTAATCAACATATAATTTTAGACTTGCATAAAGTTAATATAAAACTTACAAAAAATAATGAAAAAACTTATGCCAATATCAGCTGTCAGATAATGGAACCTATAAGTTATATATGGAAAGAGCGAATTATAAATCTATTGAATAAGAACCAGAACTAGAAAATATAATTGACAAAATCAAGATGCAACATTACTATTTAAATAGTAGTAATATTATGTCTGAACGAATAACATATGCACAGAAGAAATTTAGGGATTTATTGGAACAATCAAAATTCAAAAGCTGGTGTTCAGAAAATAATTCCCCCTATGAATTACTGCATAAAATTGCTATTGGAGAGAGAGTTCCAACATATAAATTGATGTGTCAGACATGTGATATTATACCACCTGCAGAATGGTTATATTTCACAGATGAAAAAATACCATATAAAGTGCAGACCGTTCCTAAATGGGATGTTGAGCAGGAATCTTTCTTTATTAAAGCACATAAAGCTGATTATAAAGAAATATGTAAAAAATATAATCTGGAGCAGATTGATGGTTATAACCTGTTTTGTATGAAGCGGTTGCGGCCAAGCATGGTTATAATAAGAAAGTTTATAAAGGATATAGATCCTATACTATTTTTTATAGGAACAAAAGAAGTTACCACAATACTGGAATATCCTGAAGCAGGTGAAATAATTACTGCACAGAACAAACAGTATTTTTGTGTATCTAAAAAAAGCTTTAATGAGGAAAAACAAAAGATAATTGTTGCTCCTGTTATTAATCAAAACATCCAGACAGATACATTAATAACTTTGAATCTTAAGGATGTCTGTATACTAACTGAAAACCAATACCAGTTAGATGCAGAACAAAAACAGGAAGTACTAACTAAAATTAAAAACAATCTGTTTTAGGAGGCAGTTTTATGAAAAAATTTGAGTATAAACACGATTATTACAATGAATATATAATGAAGTATCAAAAGCAGAATATCACTTATGAACAATATTTAAATATTCTTGGACAGGAAGGCTGGGAAATAATTGATGCAAAACTTGCAAAACGAGAAATTGAACCAGAAATTACAGTAAAGAAAAATAATGATATCGAAAGATAAAATAAGGACTGCCACTATGTGACAGTCCTTATTTTATTTAAGCATCTGAAACTTTATCAAGCTTGATATTATCAAGCGAAGAAGAACTTCTTGTTTCTCCAGAATTATCTGTATGTTCAGAATTAGAAGTATTAGTTGATCCAGTAGTCTTGGCTGCTATTTGAGCTTCTTTTTCCTTAGCTTTGCTTGTAAGTGCTCTATCATGCATTTGATTATACTGCTTCATAGTAGATGGATGATCAGCATCAGGTGTGTAATGCATCTTCATTGAAGCTTCTACAGCTCTATCACTTTGTGCTACATAACCGTTTGGATGTAAAGTTGCATGACGAGAAAAATGTGCTGCTTGTCGAGCTTCTTTCATAGAACCTCCACTAGCTAAAACAGAATCCCTTGCTACCCTACCTGCAGTACTAGCTGCAGAATGTCTTGCAAAACCTTCAGCACCTTGCTGGGCCTTTTGTTTGATTGTGTTAGCACCTTTTGCAGCAAAATGACCAATACCAGCTGCAGTACCACCAGCAGCAACAAGTTCACCCATAGAAAGCTGAGCCTGTCCTGTTGTAATTGTCTGAGCAATTTTTGGAGCATTCTGTGTAAGAACTAATCCAATAAGAATCTGAAGGATTATACATCCCATATTAAACCAGTTCATACCATTTGCACCAGAAACAATACCGTTAGCCAGATTCAGATAAGTCCACATTACATAAAACATACATAATGTAATAACAAGTAATTTTGTAAATAAAGAAATAAATACAGGAACAAACTTCTTTGGAAGTTCTTTTGACCCATCAAAAAGAATAAAAGGAACGAAGAATATACCGATTCCTGCAATAATAATAAATTCAAGACAAGTCATTTCATATTGAATAACCGTAAATGCACAACTTAAAATTAAAAAGAAGCATACAATCATGCACATAAGACAATTAACAATGTAGCGACCAAATGCATCTACTTTATCACCCATTCTGGTGAAATCTTGAAACATTCCTTCATAGTCTCTATTGTCAATATCTGCTAGTTCCTGGTTATATTCAAGTTCATTTTGGAGCCATAAAATACTACATATAAATGTCCCAAAACGAAAAATGCTGGCTCCACTTAAAAAACCATATTGTGTATCACCCTCAAGTTTCATGGAAGTTTTGATATATGAGTTAATATCCCCTTTATCACCCAGTAATTCATTGAGAGCAGCCAGTGTTTTTGTAGAACTTAAATCATCTATTTCAGCAAGTTTAGCCCTTAAATCCTTTATTTTATTGTCTTTTGTTTTTTGCCTGTTATTTGATTGTGATACTAGATTTACAAGATAATCATTATAATCTTTTAAATCGCCACCAACATAATCTGGCAAATTTACTTCCACTACCCCATTTGCAATTTCTTTCATTTTATTAGCCAGATTCTGGTTTTCATCAAATCTAAGCTTATTAATTTTATCTTTAAGTGAAACAATATTTTTATTCATATTAAGTGAAGAAACACCAACATCGGAACTTATATTGTTTGCTAAGCTTGCTATGCCTGTAGTCAAAGGTCCCCAGGAAGCCATTAATAGGATATATATTATCCATTTAGATAATGTATCCCACCAAAGCTCTTTAATCTGCATTCTGCCAAGAGTAACCTTAAAACCAGACCAGATAAGACCTATAAGACCTACAATCAATCCAAGCCTTGTTCCCATTTTTAAAAAATAGGACATAACATCACCAAAATATTTTAATGCTGTAATAATTGGCTGATCTATTGCATCCATCGGATTCATTTAAAACCTCCTGCTAATTGTCTTCATAATAACGCCAGTAATAATTCATAGTTCTGTTATACGCATCATTATTTTCAAGCATTTTTCGCTTATCATCAGCTTCAGCCTGTTTTTCAGCTTCCTCATTAATCATTTTAATAGAGTTCAAAGCTGTAGCTTCATTAATATCATCACCAAGTCTATACAACCATTCTGAAAGTCTTCCAAGCATACGAAGAATACCTTCGTTAGCTGCTCCTTGAGTCATATTTCCTTCAGCATCTATCGACTGTAAAGCTGCATCAATAATTGCATTATCACCATTAAGATAGTCAATTCTCATTTGTTTTGCCTGATTCTGAACTTTTCCAAGGGCAGAACTGGCTTTATCTGCCAGTTGTCTTGCAGATTGTTGTACAAAAAGATAATTACGAGGAGAAATACCATACATATTCCAGACAGCCATTTTTTCTTCTTCAGTCATTTTCTTTTCCAGATCATCAACAACCAGTGCAAGATTAGCAGCCATAAAATTCTTAACATCCTTCATTGCTGCAGTAATATTTTTACCATTACCATTAACTCCACACAAATCAGCTATTGAATATGAATTAGCTCCCAGATTAATAGTTGGTGTTGTAAGAGATTCTTTGATTTCGTTAGCTTCATTTAATAACTGATTAACTCTTTTTGTAGCACTACGAATATCATTTCGAATATCAAAATCACCGTCAAACTGAATATTCTCCCAGTCAATATTTTTGGCACTATCTATAGCTCTTTGAATCTGACGATACTGGTTTTCTATTTGAGTAATACTGTTATTAACAAGGTCATAAGTAGCATAAACATCTTCAATAGCCTGTAACCAGTTTTCTATATCAAAAGTTAACATTCCAGCAGCATTCACGAAGCTTGATATTACAGCCAGAAAAACAAGACTTAAAAAACATTTTTTCATAAAATACCTCCTTTTACGCTGAATGTTTGTCTAATAATTCCTTGAATTTTGAATAGTCCAAAGTTTTTGGATTTTTCCCAATTCTTAAATATTTTTCTTTTGTAAACTCCAATAATTCAAAAGCCAATGGCTTTCCTGTATTTTTACCATATTTATCTTCCAAGTTATCCAAAAGTTCATGGTCAGAAGAAATAAGTGCCAGTTGAAAATCATCAAGATCAAGCTGGAACATTCTGCAGCCCTGTGTATTCTTGAAAAAATAATCCCATTTCATTCTGGCATGGCTTAATGCACTTATTTCGCTGTCTGTTAAACCAAAATAACGATAACTATCTGCAACTGCAGGTGTGGCCGCATTTGGATCAGCCAGATATATTTTTGTTATACACTGAGTAAGAATTGTTTCTCTTAAAGAAGACTTAGCAACATCCGCAACTTCCTGTGTAGCAAAAATACAGAAAACTCTTTTCTTTCTCAGTGTTTTGAGCCATTCTCTTACGAAGCTTGCAAAAATCGGACTCTGCAGATATAACCAGGCCTCATCAAGAAACAGGAAAGTAACTGGCTGTTTTTCGCCATGACCTACATTCCAGATTTTTTCCAGGTATCTGAAAATATACATAAGAGCTGGAGCAACAGCCTTTTCTGAAAGTCTCATAAGACTTCCCATTTCAATCGCCATTATTTTTGAAAGGTTTAATGTAGTAACATCTGCATCAAAAATAGAACCGAATTCTCCGCCTTTACAGTATGGTTCAAGAGCAGATTGAATTGTATTGATTCCAGTAGCTGGATCAATGTAGTTAACATATCCCTGAAATGATGTAAGGTCATGTGCTGATGAATCTTTATTAGAAAGAAGCTTCAAAGTTTCATTGATTGCAGAAGACATAATTGGATTAGTTTCTACCCCCTGCTGGCTAAGAAGGCCTTCAATAAATTGCTGACACCAGAGAATACTTTCATTGTATTCACTTTCTGAACATAAATTTGGATTCTTAAGTTCTGATAACGGCTGGAAAGCAACCTCATCTTTACCAGGTTCTACATATACACCTCCAGACGCTACCATAAAAGCTCTTGAAGAAAGCTGCTTATCGATACAGATAATATTAGCATCTGGATATTTTGTTGCCTGAGCCATAAGTAAAGCCAGTAAAGTTGATTTACCACTACCAGTTGGACCAAAAACAAAACTGTGGCCAACATCATTCACATTCAGATTAAGAAAAAACGGAGTTCCATAATTCGTAGAACATACACAATGAGGCACACCTTCATTGCACCAGTCATTAAATTGTCTGTTCCATAGATGGCCCTGCCATGCAGAACTTAATGGAATAATATGACTGAGATTCTTTGTTGTAATTAATGGTCTTCTTACATTTGAATAAATATTACCTGGCAACATTCCGAGCCAGGAATTAAAATTATTCAGGGTTTCTTCTTTTACACCAAAACCAGAAGCTCTTATTATCTGGGATAATCTTCTTGCTTTATCTTTAGCTTTTTCAAAGTTCTTATCCCACACCATTAAATTACTTGTATAATAACCAAGATACAGATTACCCAGGGCAATATCAGCCTGTAAATCAGAAGCCTGAGATTCCATTTCTACTGCAGCACGGTTTTCTTTATCAATTTCAACATTCATTGTCATTTCAGTAAACAATGTCATTCCTGATTTTCTGGAAGAATAAAATCTGTTCTGATATTTTTCAGCCTGCTTCATAGAAGCTTCTTTTGACAAAGGAATGAATCGTGTGGTCCACCTGAATTCAACCATTGTTCTGTTTAATCCGTCAAAAATTGCCGGATAGGTTTTATTTGGAAAATCCATAACCGATAAAACTGGAACATAATATTCTCCAATTTTAAGTGGCATGGAAGTATGTACATCCATATCAGTAAGATAATTATCTAAAAAGAAAAAAGTATTTTCAGGATAAATTAAGTTATCATTATGTAAACTGCAGCTGGATTTTATATAAGAAAATAACTGAGAATCATCCAGCCTTTGATACCATAATCTTGTTCCAAGAGTTCCCATTACTTTTTCAATTTCATCTTCAAATTGTTCTATTTCTTTTTTTACAACAGGTAAATTTTCATGATTCAAAAAAACAGATTCATTCTTTTTCTTTTTATTTTTTTGTGAATTTGTATTTTTATAAAATAAAGCAGTAGATTTTGTATCAGCTTCACTTGGTAACTGATATACAAAAGTTACATAGTATTCTGTTGTGAAATGTTCACCATAAGAACGATAATTTTCGTTTCTTCGTTCATCAATAAGCCAGCCTGCAAGATTTGTAAAATGACCTGCAGGATATTCTTTTGTCTTGAATCTTTTACAATCAAACCAAACTGCCCAACCTTCCTGAGCCGCTAGTGCCATTACAGAGCTGTTAAATAATTCAGCCATACCAGCAATATCACCTGCTGCTGAACTTTCCAGATCAGGATATTCAACCTGGTATGTAGCCATAACAGCCGCATTTTTCAAAAGACATACTCCTGGAGAAATAATAAACGAATAAGGTAATAAGTTTTTAAGTTGATTTGTAGGTTCTTTTGTAAGTTTAAATAAATCCAATGTTGGAATATTCATTATGCCCTCCAGACTTCTGGTTCCATTATTTTTTCAAACAAGATGGATAACATATGTGGATCTTTTTTACATATTTTTTTAGCTACTAAAAAAAGGATTACTCCAATAATTACACAATACAAACTAACTAAATTAATCAAAATAATTGTAAAAACAAGAATAAACATAGCAGGAACTACCCCAATTCCTAATAAAAGATTTGGTTCCTGAATCGCCTTATAAACAAAATCAGAATAGTTATATACATTATCTTCTTCCATCTTTATCTCCCAAGCACAGCAGAATATAAAATAATCTACTGTGCTTAATATTAGATTGATTATTATTTCAATTTGAAACTTAAATCCTGTAAGAAATAAGAACAGATTCCAGATGCAGAAAGTAATACAATTGTTCCAATAATCCAAGGAGCAAATTTCTTGAGCATCTGTCCGCCTCCGCCCTGCTGACCAGCAACAACAACACCAATTGCTTCAACAATCAAAGCAATAAGAAGAATTGCTTTTACCCAGGTTGATTGAAATAATTCCAGAACTTTAGTAGCCCAGGAATCTAACTGGGTAATCTGGTTAGCCTGACAGAAAATTGGTGTTATTACTGCAAAGAACAACACACAAAATACAATTACTTTTTTTGAAACAGCAGCTGATTTTGAAGCTAATTCTGTTTCAATGATTTTATTTGTGGACTTCATAAAAAACCTCCTATGGTCCAATTTATTATTTAAAATACCTATGTATTTTTTTACTGAAGTAAGTTACCTGCAATTTCTTCCAGGAATGTTGTTTTACCAAGATGTTTAGTTTCTATGATTTCATTCACTATTTTTCCATGATTAGTTGGAATCATATGAATCAGTAATTGAACAGATTGAGAAATATCTGGCAGATCACCTTTGATAACCTCTCGCAAGAGATCAGATATTCTGGAAAGCATAGTTGTAGCTGAATTTGCATGAATTGTTGTGCAGCCACCTGTATGGCCAGAGTTCCAGGCTTTTAAGACTTCATTGGCAACATCACCATAACGAAGCTCACCAAAAACAATACGGTCTACATTACAGCGAAGAGCTGTAGCAACAGCTTTAAGACAATCTTTTCCTTCTGCCCAGATAGGAACACAATCTGTAGCTTTACATTGAATTTCTGATGCATCTTCAACAATGTAAAATCTGTCTGTTGGAGTAAATTCATACATTTTTGCAATAATTGCATTTAATAAAGTTGTCTTACCAGAACCAGTTTCTCCACCAATTACAATGTTGCTTCGGTTTTTAATATGTTCAATTAAAAGATCATATTTTTCCTGCGTAATAGAACCAGATTCCAAATATTCTTCCAGTGTAAAAATTCTTTCAGATGGCCGCCTGATAAAGTACATTGGATTTGTAGCAGAACGAGGTTTAAGAATACCTTCAATTCGGCATTTCCATTTTGGTAACACACCTTCTACAATAGGATTAGCAGGATCAATAGTAACTCCAAGAATAGAAGCACTGGCATAAATAATTCTAGTAATAGTAGTTTCATCATAAAAAATATCAGTAAAGACTTTTCCCATACCAATACCTTCAATAATGAGTCTGCCACCATTACCAATTGCAATATCTGTTACTCGTTTGTCAGAAAGATATGGAATAATATCTCGCATATCATCTTCCAAATTCATGAGCCATTTTTCTTGTTTCATTTTAAGAGCAACAGAATCTACTGAATTATTCACCTTCTTTTGCTCCTTCTTTTTCGTAGATATTCAGAACCATCTGAGATAAAATGCCTGGATGATTCTTTAAGCTCTTTGCTGCCTGGTCTTCAAAAGCTTTGATATCTCTATCAAGCAATACTTTATTGTCATCTACACGGCCGTTGTATTTAAATAATGTGTACCATTCTCTGACCAGGTTCAGAAGCAGCATTCCATATATTTCAATTTTGTCATCCTGATAGCTGATTTTTTTTGATAATTCTTGAAGCTGCTGCAACATCATTTCAGCATTAGTATAATTACGGTCAAAATATTCCATGCAGGCTTCTCTGATAATATCTGAAGGAGTACTATCTTCCTGAATTGCTTTGCTTTCAATCATTTTGTACAGATGAGGACTGAATCTTATTCCAACAAACTTTGAATATTTTGAAATCTCGTCTCTCTCCAATTTTGTTCTATTATTCATTAATAACCTCCAAATCTTCGAATAAATCACATGTAATTATTTGTTCTGGTTCCACAGCTTCTATTGCTTGAATAGCCTGCTGGGCCTTTAATTTTTTTAATTTTTCATAACGACTGTTATTACTTGGTAATTTCTTAATTCGATAAAAAACTTCTGACATTTCTGGTAAAGGTAAAAAAGCTTTATTTTTGAATCGTGGATCTTCGTAATAAACAACTTTCTTCCCTTTGTATGGAGCCATACCCTGGTTAAAAACGATTACACGATTGAATTCAAGTTTCATAAGTTCATCTGGACTAATAAGAGAAGTACTTGTTTCCTGAGAACTTCGTGAAATACTGTTATAACCTGCCTGGAACTTATTACCAGAGGCTGAAATATTATCAAGTAAAACAGAACGATTACCGATTGTTTCACTAAAGCTTCTGGCATCCTTAATGTTTCCAGGAGCGAAAAGAATAATCGTTTTACAATGATCCATAAACGGATGATTCTCACCGTATACATCTACAATCTGATTTAGTGACTGCGATACTATAAAAAATGTAACTCCATAACCAGCCAGAATACCTGCATTCAATGCAATATCTGGAAAATAACCCAAAACAGGAAACTCATCCAAAAGGAATGTACAAGGTATTTTTAGTTTTACTTCCTGGGCATTAGTTTCTCCTGCAGAGAACTTTTTAATCATAAATGTGATAATCATTCTGAATACAGGCCCAATTCGTTTAATACTGTTATAAGGAACTATCAGATAAAGACTGATTCCATTTTTTCCATTTATAAAATCATCTACAGAAAAATCACTGTAAGCAGTTGCTGCTCTAAGTAACGGATCCTGGAATAAAGATATTTTTGAGAAAATAGTTGTATAAGTAGATGCTCTTTCTTTTGGAGTTTGAGTTTCACTTCGATTTGCAGCTTTAGTAATTAAATCATCAATAAGAGGATTTCCATGATTTGTGGTTCTAAGCTGTTCAAGCATAGCAGCACCTGGACCACCAGACTCATCATCACCACTATCCTCTTCATTTGTTGCCTGGGAAAAAATATCAAGAACTGTTCCCATATTCTTTTCTTTCCAAGGAATTAATGATTCTGGAGCAAAACGAACATGAAGAACTACTCCAGAGAAAATATCACGAGCTGTATTATTGAAATATGCAGTTGCACCATCCGAGGCTCCTTTAGCATTTTCAGCTCCAAAGAAAATTTCACCAATCATATCTGCCCAGGAAAAAGCCTCAGACGGATTATCTGGGATTTCATGAATTGGATTATAGTGAGCAGTATTACCATCAGGATCTAAAGGTCTAAAGGGAATACACACGGAAAATTGAGAACGATAGCCTGCAGTAATAGCCCAGTTTTCTCCCTTTGGATCAAAACATACAATTGAGCCACGACCTTTTATAACTTTTTCAAATTGCTTTGCTTTTTTATTCCACACCTTTTTATAATATGGAATACCATAATTTAATAATGTAGGAATAATTGAACTTACACCTTTACCCGCACGAGTCGGAGCTATAAGCCAGGTATTAGTACGACCTGAATGGCATACAAGTGGAGCTGGTTTAGCATGACCGTATTTTTGTGTAATAAGATTTTTGTAACCCAAATGCAAAGTTAATGATGCCTTTTCTCTGTTTACATCATATGTAACATTAGCTTTATCAAGTTCACCACAAACTACACCATATCGTTCTAAAAGACCGTATCTATCAAGGTCCTTACGGTTAGCCCATCTGGCTGTACCATGAATATGTTGATTTTTTTGATGAGAATTTAAAATAATACTTGAAATAATGAACATTAAAACAGCTAAAACTAATCCCAAAAATGCAGGAGGTGCTGCCTGGAAAAAATAGTAACTGTATGTGTCATTGAAGGCAAACTTAAAAATCCCTAATAAAAATATAAGTGGATTATATATAGTATACCCATTTTGAGTCGTAAATAATGGTTTCCCAATTACACTTTCATCATAATTCATTAATGGAGCAAACTTTTGTGTCGTAATAAAGATTCCAAAAATGAAAATCGAAAATGGTATAACCCAGTTAAATAAAAACAACCAGTGTGTTTTATAGTGTTGGTCTGGATCACCTCTTGAGAACTCTTCTTGATTATTAAACAATGTTATCCTCATTGTCTTGGGCGGATAATAAGGATATTATTATTATAAAAAAATAATGTTGTTTTGTCTATTTTTTATAAACTTTTATGTTATTTTGTTTACTATTTCATGAAAAAATAATTGACAAAATCAAAAAGCAGAAGTATTTTTTAAATATGAATAATCATGGTGGAAAAAGGCCAGGAGCCGGAAGACCTAAGACAGGTAAAAACACAAAACAAATATGTCTGACTTTATCAAAAGAACAGGCAAAAAAACTAGAGGAGAAAGCTGCTATGTATAATATTACAATCAGTAAATTGATTATTGAAAGTTTGGATTTGGATACAAAACCATATACAGTTGATAATAAGGAAAAAGACGAGTAAATAAGTTATGGAATATGAATGGGAATATTAAAATAGTAAATCTCAGTTGCAAAACTGAAAAAATAAGGAGAAAAAAATAAATGAAAAAATTAGTAAAAATTATGGCTGCGGCTTTAATTACAACTGCATTATTTATGAGTTGTGGAAATCCAGCTGCAAC
Organism: Treponema sp.; assembly: GCA_024402655.1. GTDB lineage: Bacteria > Spirochaetota > Spirochaetia > Treponematales > Treponemataceae > Treponema_D. The sequence goes on from JAKSTH010000004.1 coordinate 42,141, forward strand.
AGGAAATCCAGAAAATGAAATTTCACCTGATTTTAAATTAAATGGAACTTATAATTGCAGTATGCAATTAAGTGATGTAAGTTGGAATTCTAATATTCAAATAGTATCTTATGATAAAAATACTGAACATGGACAAATTAGATATAATGAATCAAAATCTTGGATTGAAATATTATATCCTGAAGTTACAGAAGAAGATATTATTACCTTTAATACAAATGTTAAAACTGGCATACTTTATAATTACAACTTATCTGATTATTTAACATATAGTAAAGACTTTGATGAAAGTTGGAAAACAACAATAGAAAACTCTTTGTCAGTTATAAATATAAACAAGAATAATATTATTTGTTTTGAATTAGACACTCCATCAAAAACTCTAATGCATGGCGATGGGGATTTTATTTTTTTTGATAAAGACAATGTAAATAAATTATATGTTTATAATTATCTATTTGAAGATAAAATATTAGTTTTTAATAAATAATTAATTATTAAACTTAATACTAAAAAAAGAAACTGCACTTCACACACTTAAGTTTGAAGTGCAGTTTCTTTTTTTTAGTCTTGCAATTTAGTGCAATTTCTTTTTTCTAAGTAAACCGGATATTCTATTTTCTTCTGTTCAATACCATTATGACTTATAATAACAACAACATTACCAATTAATTCATAATTAATAACAGCCTTACTTGTTGTAGGTAAAATATCATATGCACAATGCCAGATTTTCTCACCAACACTTACAGTATTTTGTATACCACTACCTTTCCAATAGTGACTTGGTCTATAATACCATAAAATAGATTTAAACTCATCCTCTGTATAGATTGCACCGACTTCATCAGGATTATCAACCTCATAAAATCTATTTCCAAAACCTTCTGATCCTGTATCTGCTTTCCAGTAATAGCAATTACTATAACCACTTTGATGATAAGTAGTTGAATTAATAACAGTATAATCATAAGCTGGCCAAACTGTTGTTGTTTCATAAACAAAATCTTTCTTCCAGTTTAGAATTTCAACACCACTTGTTTCATCAATTACATCAACATAAGTCCAATTACCATCTTCATCATAAACTCTTACAGATTTTGTCTTTGTATAATAGCACGGTTTAGTTGCTTTTGTTATTTTATATACATTCTCTATATAGTCTTCTTCGTGAGAAAATTTATATATTTCATATTTATCACCACTTGCAATTCTTTCAATGGATAAAGATTTATATGTAGAAACTTTCGGAACAAAAGAAACAGATTTTATAGTTCCATTAGACATTTGTTCTTCAATACTAAATTTTAATTCTACATTTTCACCATCCCCTATAATAAATAAAGAAGAATCTTCATTTAATCTTGAAAAATTACCATCCGAATTAATAAAAGAAGCTTTTACTGATAAATTGGCATAATCAAACTTAGCTTTTATTATTTTTGAACCAACGATATCATTATTTATTGGATTCTTTGCAGTTATAATAATATCTATTGGAGTATTAAATTCCTTCAAAGGAATTATGGAGATTTCACCTTTCCCAACATCAGTTTCTTTAATACCATAATTAAAATAATCCATAAAATTAGATTCGATGGAAATCTTTGCATCGGATGGATTCAAATTATAATATTCGATTATAGAAGTTTCTCCAGGTGTACCTGTTATAACAGTACTATCAACTGCAAAACTATAATCCCAGGCACATTTAACATTTAATTGTGCTTTAATATTAGAATTAGCTACACAATATAAGGTGCCACTGCCTTCTCTAATACCAGTAATTTCAACATAACCAACTCCGCTACTGTCACAACCTAGGTCGTTATATGAGAAATAATCATCACCCTGATTTGTGGTCCACATAAGACTTGCATCAGGAGGACTTACAATATATTTTACAGTTTTAGAATGGAATGGTTGTACAACTTTAGAAGAAGTTTCAAAATTAAATGATTTACCAGCTTCAACGACTACTGTACATTTTGCAATACTACCATTAGAAAGCTGAGCTGTAACATAGGTTTCTCCAACTGTTACAGGATATATTGTTACAGTCTGACCGTTTCCCATTACTCTACAAATTTCAACCCCATCTTTTAATTCTGCAGTCCATCTAAGATTTTCTTCACTATAATCGTCTGCAGAAATAGAGTTTTCAATTGTGGCCTTAACTGGAGAACCAGAACTACCTTTAGTAAGAGTAATATAAGTTTTATTAAGTGTAACCCTTTTTTCTTCAGTACCAGGAATCATAATATAAAACTGTAAGCTGCTCTGAGCTTTTGGATGCGAACAAGTAATAAGAGCTTCTCCTGGACTTAATGCCGTAATATATACTGATTGGCCTGTTACTGTACCATCAGCACCAATTCCAGAAATCTTAATAATATCAGTATCATTTGTAGTCCATTTAAAATCATACTGGTCATTAGCTTTTATATCAGCACCAGAAATAACAGCAGATAAAGTCTGACTTTTTCCCTTATTGACTGTATATATTGTAGAAGCTGAAGATATGTAATTTACATTTACTTCGGCTTCCTTAATGTATATCATCATCTCAGCCTGTGCTAATATCGCATTAGTACTTGTTGCAACTAATTTTGCTCGAACAATTGTTGTACCAGAATTAATTGCTGTTATCTGTGCAATAGATTTAGTACCAGTGATAGAACATTTAGAACTATCATCTACAGAATATTCAATATGGCTAGTCTGGTTTGTACTAGGAACTTGCATAGAAATAAAAGAAACATCTCCACGGGTAGTTGTATAAGCTTCTTCTGGAAATCCAAAAGTTGTATATTCATCAACACGAACAATAATCTGTTGATCATATGCAGCACGAGGATGAGATATAGTAATTGTACAAGTACCAGTCTGTTTTGGTGTAATTGTAGCCTGATTACCACTATATATGAGATCTATAACATCATACACATCCATAGACCATTTAAAATTATATTTGTCAGTTTCATTTCCATTCACCAATGTAGCAGAAATTAATTGACTGTTATCAGTTGGTTTCATAGTAATTATTGAAGAACCAACACTTATTGAACATTCGGATTTTACAGCTTCATCACAAACTACGAGTAACTGTGCTGAATAATTAGATTTTGGATGACTAACAGTAATATATGTTGTTCCAGCTTTTAATGCTCGGATTTTACCAACTTCATTCTGGCCGTAAACTACACAGATGCTTGTATCATTCGACTGCCAAATAAATCCAGATTTATCACTTTCGTTGCCACCAACAAGTTCTGCAGTAACTGATGTATAAGAAGGACTTACTGTCAGAAGCTGGACAGAAGATGTTAACTGAATATAAGGATTTGCAGCTGCTGCAATTGGATCAACACACTGAGCAATGATTGTTAATGGATATTGGCAATTTTTATTTGTAACTGTAATAATACAAGTTCCTATAGAATTACCAGTCAAAATTGCTGAAGCTCCAGAACCAGTTACATCTACAACAGAAGGATTACTTGATGACCAGGAATAACCATCTACAACTACATCATCACTATTTTTTACACTAACAGAAACACTTTTTGTGTTACCTTCTCCTACTGCAACAACATTAGATGAAGTTGTAAGATATTTTATTCCAGCAAGTTCTTCCTGAGAATTACCAACAACTACAAGTACTTTTTTTGAAAATTCAGCTGCAGAATGTGATATAGTAATTTCAGCCTGGCCTGAAGTCACTGGTTTTATATAAGCAACACCATTTGTTGATTGTGCAGAAATAGATGCTATATCAGGATTATCTGAAACAAATGTAAAACCTGATGTATCTGTACCTGCATAATTTACTAAGATTGCTTGCAAAGTAGACGCAGGTTCATTTTTAAGTAAAGTTAAAACATCTGGTGCTGATATATAACAAGTTGGTTCAGCATCTTTTATAATATATTCAGAACCAATTCTTACATATATTTTTAGTGAATTGGCAGAAAGTGGATGACTTACGGTAACGATTGTTTCACCTTCTGCTATAGCTGTAATAACTGCATTTACACCATTATCTTGAATAGTAGCAATATTTGGATTATCAACAGTCCAAACTATTTCGCTATATTTATTGACAGGCAACTTAACTGCGGAGATATAAGCTTTTGCTGTTTTTCCAGCTTTATCAATTGATATTACATTCTGACTGGTTGTAAGATACACATCTTCCTCAATATTAACCGTACCTTGAGGATATACTGTTACTGTAAAATCACAGTTGTAAGAATTAATTGACGCATGAACTTTTGTTGTTCCAGCTCTTAATCCTTTTATTTTGCATAACAATGGATTTGTATTTAACTTCTCAATATAGCAAATAGATGGTTCATCTACAGTCCAGGTTAAAGTAGAAAAGTCATATAATGAAACCAAATTACCTTCATCGTCATACTGGTCAAAACCAACATAATTAAGAATAATATCAGTTGTTTTATCTACTTCAAGATTAAAATAAAGTTTATCAGAATATAATGCCTTATAATTATGTAATTCTTCTAATGTATCTGCAGTAATAATGAGAATACTTTTTTTAGATTCTGCTTTTGGATGCGACAATGTAAGCCAGGAAGTCCTACTGCCGGAACCAGCTGCAGGAGCAGTAATTTGTGCAACATTACCATTTGCAATTATTTGGATATAAGAATTATCACAGTCCCATTTAATTAAAGAATTATCATTTGCATTATAACTATTGCCATACAAAGATGTTTCATATGTTGTAGACTCACCATTTAATAGATAAACGATTCCAGAGCCTGTAAAATATAATGGTTGTTCTAAAATAGCCTGCTCACCAAATACTTTAACTAAAACTTCTGTTGGATATTCGACTTTAGGATTTGTAAGAGTAATAACAGCAGTTCCTTCTTTTAATGGCTTAATTAAAGCTTTTCCATCGGTATAATTAGAACTGGCAGCTCTGTATGAAGTAGTTCCGTTAGATGTTACCAATTCAATTACATTATCACCTGAACCATCACTTGCATTACTTTCTACACTCCAATTAAAAGTATAGGCATCACTGTCTTCACCACCTTTAAGAGTAATCATAAGTTCTACTGGATCAGCACCAATCTTAGTTTTAATATAATTTTGGTTAGTGGTAATATAGCAAGAAGCATCAACAGCATCTGCAATCTGTCCATTTACAATAAGCAATACTTCTCTTGTATATGCAGCTTTAGGATGAGAAATAATAAGCTTACATGAACCATTTTTCTTACCTTTAATCATAACCTGATTACCAACATAGGATGCAATTTCTGCTACTTCAGTATTATTAATTGTATAACTATAATCATCAAAATTATATTCACCTTCTTTTAATCCAATAAGGTCAGAAGTAATAACACACGACTGTGTTCCAGATATTGTAGCAATAGTATTATCAGGTTGAATGTAAACATTTTCGACAACAGTAATAACACGGCACAAAATATCTAATGGATATAAAGCATCAGGATGTGTTACACGGATTGTACAAGAACCATTTCTAATTGGAGTAACAACAGTCTGATTATTAATTGAATTAATTCTGACAGGAACTTCACCATTATCACCTGGTATAATTTGCCATTTAAATGAACTATCTAATGAAGTATCTTTGCCGTTAATAAGATTACAATCAATTGTTCTTTCAGAATCTGCAAGATTCATTGTAAGAATATTTGATGAAGTAGTTATATAAGTAACATTAGTAGAATCAGCAAAAACATATACACCGATATAATATGGATATGCAGATTTGGTATGAGTAACTTTAATTCGTGTATAACCAGAATCTTTTGCTGTAATTAAACAATACTGTCCAGAAGGATTAATTGTTGCTATTGATGGATTATCTACAGTCCAATTATAACCTTCTATATCAGCTGCAGTACCACCATATAAACTTACATATATTCTCTCAGTAACTCCAGGTGCAGTAGTAAGAATATTAGTATTAGAATAAATATAAGGTTCAACGGATTCTGTATAGCCAGGAGCATAACCTGCAACAGTTATCATACAAACTGCATCAAAACCATTATAAGAACATTTTAAAGAAGTTTTTCCTTCTTTAATTCCTGTAATTGTAATTCCCCAAGGAGAACTTGTATCACAAGATATAATTGAATCATCATATTCCCAATTAAGATGAACATTTTTCTGAACATTGTCAGGTTTTATTTTAACGGATATATAATCCATTTCTCCAACCTGTAAGGCAAGACCTCTTTTTTCCAATGTCAAATTAGTAATACTTACATTACCAATTTCACCACCTGTTATTGTATTAAAAAAATTACAAGAATAAAATAAACCTGTAAAAACACAAAACAGAAATCCAATAAAATGTTTAAACGATTTCATAGAGCCTCCTATTTAGTTCTTTTATATTTTTGGTTAACTTCTGGAATTTTATATGGCGGTAATTCCAGTGGTGTATTTGTAATAAGTTTTATTTCGGTACCTTCCCTAACCTTTATTGTTGGCTTAATGTCCAAGGCACGATCCAAAATTTTGTTCTCCAGTTCCTGAGCCTGCTTATACACATCTGCTGTAGCATTTTGTAAATATTGATTAGTCTGATTAGCCATATCAATTGAAGCTTCAGTTTCCAAAACTGAAAAAAGTGCAATAAGCCCCATTGCTTTTAATGTCTGGAATGGATGATTTGAAACTTTACCGTCATAACCACTAGAACCTTGTTTATTTACACCTGGGAAATTACCGATATTTAATCTGTACCCATCAGGTCTGATTAACAAGTTCCAGCCAACCTGAATAGAATATTGACCATAACTTACATCATAATTGTATTCCCCATATAAAACTGTTCCTTCAGGAATAAGAAGAAAACTATGATCCAGACTTGAATATACATTCTCTGATACTCTGGCTATTACAGTTCCAGGATTATCTGTATTTATAGCTGTAATTAAAACACCTGGAATAATTGTTCCATCCCATAATGCATTAGTACTCAAAAATTGACCAGTTCCAGTATTACCAGCATTGTTTGAAAAAAATTCTGATTTTGTTGAGCCAAATGCATTTGTATTATTCTGTTTTTGAATTCTGGTTAATTGTTCCTCAATATAAGCATCTTTATCATAAGGATTCTTATATTGAGAATAATTTCCATTCATTGCATTCGCAATTGTATTAACATCATTATTAGAAGAACTTAGCCCCTTTATACCTTCAATTTTTCTGACAGAATTACTGTTACGAGTATCAGGCTTTTCTTCGCTGCTTGTTGATCCAACAGAACTAATTCCAGCAGGAGCAGTTCCAGATTGTTGAGTCTTTTGAGAACTAGAGCCTGGCAGCTGATATTGATTTCGTAAAGCTGTATCATCATAACCAGCATTCATTATTTCATTTAATTCACTCATATCTGTAGATACTCTGCCGTTTTCATCAATTGAAAATCCACTATCTACTACAACAATTTGAGGTGGCTGCTGAGTCTGAGCTTGTGAAAAATCGTAACCAGTTTTATAACCAGCTTTATCTAATTCACTTTCATCAGAATTCTTTTTTTTTGAGCCACCAAGAATCAAAATAAACAATAAAATTACTGCAACACCAATAAAAATAACAGCCATAATATTACCAACATTCAGCTGCTTTGCTTCATTTACTTCAACTGGTGGAAGCATTTCATCTTCTTCAGATTTAATTTGTTCCTGCAGTTCTTCTTGTTCATATTCAAGATTTTCTACATCATCAAAAACAACTTCAGATGGCTGATCCATATCACTATTATTATCTTCTGGGAAAATAACATTCTGTGATGAAATTGGATTCAAATCTGAAATTTGTTCTGTATCATTTTCATTATTTTCCATTGGTACTTCCTAATTATTTACTCACTTTTTTTTCTATTACTACCTTTTCTTTACCAATACGAAGAGTTACTTTTGTAATCAACCTTGGAATAACAAAAACATTATCCTTTACCTCATAGTTAATAATTTCATTCTTCTCACTAAATAAGGCTGGAAGTTTTGACTGCAGAACAATTTCATCAACCTGGATATAAGTAAAGCTTCCGTCATCATAAACAAGTGTTGGTGTAAAATTAGGTTTCTTTGATTTTGAATACTTTGTAATGTAATCAAAGGAAAGAAATTCAGAATTTGAAGTTTTAATATAATTTGATTTTTCATTTACTTTAGATTTTGAAGTAGCCCAAACATTATTAGTATTTGGATAAGTGAATTTAACCATAGCCATATAAGTATCTGAATAAGATTTGAGGTTGAAATGATACACTCGCTTATTTGTGATAACAACTAAAGTTGAATCTAATTTTGAGTAAGCTGGTTTGACAAACAAATGCTGAACATCAAGACCTGTAGATGGGTCAGTTGCTACTCCAGCGGTAAGCTCCCAAACTGATGCATCTTCGGAAAGCAAAGGATTTGCTGTTACTATTTCTCCTGGTTCCAATGCTATATCTGTAAGATGTAATGGTTGTGCATATATCTCATATACCCAATTATCATTATAACTATAATAAAAAGTACCAGATTTATATTGTTCTGGTTTCTGAATAGCCGCTTTTAATGATTGAACTGCAGCATCTTTTCCTGTTGTAGTTCCTTTATCCATTTTGCTTGCTTTTGATTCAGGATAATACACAGGTCGTTCTACGATAACAATATTTGCATCTTCATCTGCTTCCAAATATTTATCCTGGATAATAAAAGAGCCAGTGTATTCATCACTCTGATAATATGAATCAGACTGCAAATCTTCATCATTTAAGTCTTCCTGGAAAAAATCCTTTTCAAGATCTACTGTAGTTGCACAAGAAAACAATAAAAATGACAAACTAAAAAACAATAAAAACTTTTTCATACTATTACTCCTTATTTCTTTCTATTTCTTTATAATCAAAATTGCTTATATAAATACCCAATGGATTGTATTTAATGTCAGAATCAGATGGTTGCATCATCCTAACGGTTATAACCATTCGGTAATATTCTCGCTTTTTTACACTTCCATCTAATTCTCTTGTTGTAAGTTGAAAATCAACCTGATAAGAATCTGTAGACAGTCTCAAAGGTTCAGTTTCAAAAAAGACTTCTCTGGTCTTTTCACCAAAACCTTCATATAGATTTGTTTCTTCCAAAAGACTTTTAAATTTCTGAGCTGTAATTGAAGTTAAAAAATGATAAATTCTTTGATTGTTATTTCTCATGACAGTTAAATCTGTAGACAAAGAAAAATACAATTCAATAAAATCTTTAATCTGATAATTAATTGCTACTTCGGGAACTGAATAATTCTGATAATTTTTTCGAGAGACTGGACCTACATACTGAGTTTCACCAAAATCATTCATTGTTACAATAACAGGAATGCTTTCAGGTAAACTAACAGCATACATAGTTATACCAATTGATAAAAAGAAAGCCAGAACAGATACAATGACAACAAATCGTAAAATACGATTTTCTTTCATTACCTGGCCACAAATAAAATCAAAATGGTCTAGTTGAGGATAAAAATTTTCGTGTGAATTATCACCTTTAGGTAAATAATTCGGATTAGACATATTGCCTCCAATATGTCTTGGGCGGATGTATTAGAGGCTTAATATAAATATATAGGTAAAATGTTTTTTTGTCTATTTATTATGGTTTTTTGTTAATACAGAGTGGACAATAAAAAACTATCTTTCAATATCATCTTTTTTATTTTTCTTATTCTCTTCTGGCTTTGTTGTAATAACATGAATATCAGAATCTTTTATTAATGAGAATTCTTTTTTACCACCAGTAATAGAAATATTTTTTCCATGTAATTCTTCCTTAAAAAGATTTGCTACTGGTATATATACTCTGCTGCCATCTTCTTTTTTAACGATAACGGCATCTTTCCAGGATTCATCTTTGTCGAAAGTTATAACTTTATCAACAATACCAGCAATTGCATCTCCATCATATAACTTTAAGCCATTATCCTGGATGTATTCTGTAAGGAAAGTATTATATCTACCAGAAGCTTTCAAGACATTATCCCAGTTATCTTTTAAGGAATAAAATCCATCTTCTTTTTTTGTTGCAAGCTGTAAATCTGCAAGAAACAAAATTCTATTTTGAATATTTTGAGGAAGTCTCTTTAATTCAAAATCATTAGTATTATATGACAATATTTCCTGATCAATATCAGTAAACCTTTTACTCAAATAAAGATTATCTCTTGCTTTCTCAATTTCTTCAACGGTTCTAAAACCAACAAGCTGAGTACAAGAATTACTCAAAAGTTCTCTAAAAACTTTGCTTATATTTTTCTTTTGAAAATAAACTTTCCTACCATTCTCGTCTTTCATATTGATACATAAATGTGCATGGTGATGATTAGTATCATTATGAACGGCTCCTTTCCATATCAATTTATATCCTGTAATATTTTCAATTCTTCGAATAAAATCATTCGATAATATTTCCAAATTAACATTCTGGTTTTCTGGAGAAATAATAAACGAAAAATGTCCAGGAACTTTATATTCATCATACAAAGTATCTGGAGTACCAAACAAAATAGGTTTTTCTATAACTTCTTCTTTATTTAGCTGAGGCATATATTGTTTTAGATATGTATTATGTGAAGCTTCTCCAAGGCCATAATGAACTTTAAATACAACTCGCTGATACTGCGGTCCTTTACTGGAAGCATACCCAAAGGAAGAACCATAATATGAATTAAAATCAGAATATGAGTCATTTTTCCAACCTTTAGATTTATCATATTTTACATTGAATAATTTTCTGAGTTTTTCATTATCGTCATCATATATTACTCTTTCAAATTCAATTAATTCTTCATCTTTTCTGTTAATCTTATGACTAAAAATATTTTTTATTTTACTCATATAAAACTCCTATCTGCTACTATTCTTTCTAATATTACAAACACCCTTAAACTTCCCATAAAATAAAATAAGTTTCTTATAATAAAAAATCTCTTTAAGTTCAGGAATGCTTGTAATACTATTACTATTATTAATTTCATTTAAGTACAAATTAAAATCATATAAATAAAATTCAAGATCCAGTTCTGGTATAATCTCGTATATAAGATTCATTTTAAACCAGGTCATTCTAAGCTTATTACGAATTTCAATAATTTTATCATTTCCAAATTCAGCCTTTGGCAAAACAATAAGCTGCAGATACGGTTTATATGTATCCTGTATTTTTTCAATTTTGATTTCTCTAATCCAGCCATCAAAATATTTATACAAAGGATTAGATTTATTCATCAGAAATTTAAGCCAAAGATTATTAAGTTCTCGAACAGCATTGTATAAATTATCAATATCAAAACAGCCAAGATTAAAAGTTAGTTTGTATACAGTTTTATTATCAGCTGCTGCTGATAAATATTTTTTCATTCTTTTGGTTATATGCATCATTTCTCCAGAATAATAACTTAATGAAAAGGGGCCACCAGTGGCCCTTTTTCATTGTTTTAAGGTTAACACAAGAACATTACATATAACAAGAAAATTACAAATAAAAAATGCCAGGAATATTATAAAAATATATATAAAAACAAAAATGTTAAACACGCAAAACCACAATAAAACCCCTAACTAAATACATAGCAAACAAATAGCACAGATTGTAAAACAATCTTTTATCTTGCAATATGTTAGGGGTTATAAATTAAAAAATTGTTTCTAAATATCTAAATTCTAAATAAAATACAGAAAGCAATGAAAAATTATAAAGTTCTTGTGATTGGATTAGAACTGTAAAAAGGGGCCACTGGTGGCCCCTTTAAGACTTAAAAAAAACATATTCATTCTGACCATTGTTCAGGATGAAATAAAAAAAATATTTGACAGGGAATTTAAACTGTGTTAACTTAAAGAAAACCTCATCCGCCCAAAATGAGGTAATATGCTTATAATCACAGAAAAACCAAGTGTAGCAAAAGACTTTGCTACAGCCCTGGGATGTCGATTTTCAAATGGTTTATATAAAAATGAATCAATCACAATTACAAATTGTATTGGCCATTTATTAAAACTATATGAACCAGTTCAATATGATCAGGCTTATAAAAGCTGGTCAAATCTTCCAATAATTCCAGAACAATTTCTTTACAGAATTAATGATTCAGTAAAAGCTCAGGCCAATTTGGTATTGGAACAAATCAAAAAACATAACAACGATGAAATTCTTATTGCAACTGATGCAGACCGAGAAGGTGAAATAATTGCAAGAGAATGTCTAAAATTTGCAGGAATAAAAAACTATTCTAGAATTAAAAGATTCTGGGTTTCTCAGGCATTAACAAAACAGGTTATTCTGGAAGGAATTAAAAATGCTCAGAAACTAGCAGATTATGATAAGCTTTCAAAGCAGGGATTTTCGAGACAATATTCTGACTGGCTGGTGGGAATTAATTTCAGTAGATATATTTCAACAAAAGCTGAAAAGACACTTCCAGTAGGAAGAGTTCAGACAGCAATTCTATCTGCAATAAACAAAAGATGCCAGGAAGTTGAAAACTTCATTCCAGAAAAATATTACGAATATCAGGGAACTTTTTCAGATGGAAATTCGACTTTAACAGGATTATATATCCTGGATAACAAAACAAAATTTTCAAAAACTGAACACTATCAAAAGCTTAATGAATTAATAAATAAACCAGGAAAACTTACAGATAATAAAACAGAAAAAAAAGTTACTCCAGCTCCACAATTATTCAACCTTAATGAACTGCAGAAAGAAGCTTTCAAAAAATATGAACTTTCAGCTGCTAAAACTCTGGAAATAGTACAGAAGCTTTACGAAGAATATAAATGTGTATCATACCCAAGAACACCATCTAAAGTTATGGGAGAGCAGAATGTTCAGCTTTGTATTGATGTATTTGAAAGACTTGCAACTTCTGAACCAGAATTAAAAACTTTATTGTGTAATTCATTTATTACAATTCAAAATAAAAGAGTCTTTAATGATGCTAAACTTGAAGCTCACCATGCTCTGATTCCATTAGATGTAATTCCAGAATCTGCAACTTCTCAGGAAAAAAATGTATACAATCTTATAAAAGAAAGATTTACAATTGCATTTCTTGAAGAATCTGTTAGCAATATTTCAAATTTTACTGTCAATGTAAATGACAATTTATTTGTCATAAAAGCTTCTGAAATAATCAAAGCTGGCTGGAAACAATATGTTCAAACAAATAAAGAACAGTCTGCAGAAGAAGAAATCCAAAATATTAAAAACTTTGACTGGAATAAAGTAATCTTGTCAGATTTAAAATTACTGGAAAAATATACAAAGCCAAAAAAATACTTTACTGAAGCTTCTATTCTGGCATTTATGGAAAATCCAAAAGATGAAGATGCTGAGCATAAATTAGTTGGCCTTGGAACTGCCGCAACAAGACATACATATATTCCAAAGCTGACAAAAATTGGATACATCAAGATTGATAAAAAAAATATTCTCATTACAGCACAAGGAAAATATCTGTTGCAGGCATTACAAAACAGTTCACTAAAAAATCTTACAGATATATCGGAAACCACAAACTGGGAAAAGCAGTTGGATCAGGAACCAGAACTTTTCCTGGACAATATCAAAACTTACATCAGAAATACTGTACAAAAAGAAATAAACATTCAGGTTGCAGAAGAGGAATATGCTAACTGTCCTATATGTCAGAAGCCAATCAAAAAAGGAAAAAACAACTGGTACTGCAGCGGCTACAAAGAAGGATGCAAGTTTGGACCAGTCTGGTTTTCTGTTGCAGATGCAACAATAGATGTACAGGATATTAAGAATATCTGTTCCAGAAAAGAAACCAGAATGAAAAACTGTAAATCTAAAACTGGTAAACAGTTCAAAGCAAAATTCAAATACAATTTTGAAAAAAATCAACTGGATTTTATTTTTGAAAAAAAAGAAGGGAAAAAATGAAAAATATACTTTTAGATACTTTTCCTAATAGAATCTTTATAGTATTAGAAATCGATAACATTTCAAAATCAAAATTTTATGCAGATTTAAATTTATCTCGCACAACTATATTAAATTGGAGAAGAGGAGCAATTCCTGCTTCTGATAAGTTATTAAATATTTCAAACTATCTTGATGTACATCCAACTTGGTTATTATATGGAGAGATTGAAAGATCAGAATATGAAAAAAAGATTTTTATCAATCAATGTAAGATAATTACTGAATTCATCGAAAAGAATCCAGGTACAGAATTGCTTCAATTATTTCCCAATAACCAATTGAAAAAAATATTAAATGGAATGCAAATATTTACTTTAGAACAATTAACTCAATTATCTATCAGCATGAACATCCCATTAAGCACATTAATAACTACAGAAGATTCTAAAACTACAGAATACGATAAAAATATAGATATGCTTAAATATTTAAATGATATAAACAAGAAAACTGTTTTTAATGTCATTGAAGCACTTTATTTTCAAGAAACTAATAAAAAAGGGGATATTAATAAATGAATATCAATGATGAAATAAATTCAAAAATAACTTTTGAAGATTTCCTTAATTCAGGAACATCTGCCAGGATTGAAAAATATCGTTCAAAAATAAATGCCAGATTATGTACATATCATAATTATAATGAGAAAACATTAATTCGTTTGAATGAAATATTTCAATTATCATTACTTCTGGAATACCTGTATTCAAAACATTTACCAACAGACAAATATGAAAATATTTTAAAAAGTGAGTATATAAAAAAAACAGCTTCAAATATATCTATGAAATCCGAAGATATCGCCAGAAAAAGTTACTATTGGAGTAATCTGAATATCAAAGACTTTTTAATTGGAGAAGTGTATACGAATATATTATTTGAATATCTGGCTTTTGAAGATTTACAAAATGTTATCAAAAATTGTATTGCGGATATATCCCAAAACTACGATATTAATTCAATTCCAAATTTGATTAATATTAACCAGGTATTAATAGCACAATCAGCTAATAATATAAACTAAAAAGAACAGGAGTTATAAAATGAGTGATATAAATTATATTCCACAAATGATAGAAAGAAATCTCTGGATCGGACTTAATAAAGGCCAGCCAAAAGTTAATAAAGAAGTTTCAGAAAGAAACAATACTGTAAGTCTGATAATTTCTGTAATTACAAAATGCTTTCCAGAATTAGTTAATTCTGATGAAAGAAAGTTTATTTCTTGTGAGGAACAGATTGAAAAAATCATTAATAAAACTTACAAAGAAAATAAAATGACAGAAGAAGAAAGTATCGAAGAAGCTAAAAGAAGGGGATAAACATTAAAACCAGATAGGTAACTCTAATCCGTGACATTTTGTCACGAACTCATAAATTTTAAGATAAACAAAGAGTCATCAAAATTATCATAGATGACTCTTTGCATTTTAAGTTAAGTCAAGTTTATTTAAATAATCCATTTACAGCTGGAATATAATCCTGAATCGAAGAAATCATTTCCTGGATACCACTTCGTGTATAATATTCAGTCATATGTTCATCAGAATGACCTGCAATCTTTTGAACTACCTCCACAGGAAGATCTCTACGCATTCTTGTAATATAAGTATACCGTAAAGAGTGAGGTACTAGTTTTCTTTTATTTATTCTAATTCCAGTTTTTCTTAATTGCTTTTTAAAAACCTTTTCAGCAAATTCTTGTGCAATTGGACGACCATATTCATCAGTGAATAAGAAATTATATTCTTCCCTTTTTTCAGACTGATAAAAATGTTGTATCAAAGGAATGATATCATCTGGAAGAGGTGCTATTCTTATTTTCTTATCTTCAGCATTTCCAGTTTTGTTATAGTTTGTTCTTTTTCCATTTTTTTTACAAAATCCATTAATCAAAAGAACTTTATCATCAAACAGAAATTGACTGTATCTTAATCCACGAGCTTCTCCAAGTCTTAATCCACAGCTAATAATTACCTTAAAAAATACATAATCTCTATAACTGTTCCAATAAGAAGAATCAAAAAAATCTTTTAATTCGGATGTAGTAAAAATATCAGCTTTTTTACTATTTCTTATGAATCTTTGAAACTTTGGTTTAGGAATCTGGTAAGGACATTTCCATAGTGTTTCATCATATATTGCTCCAAAAGTTTCCAGATAACTATTTTTCCAGGACCCTGAATGTTCAGAATCTTTGATTAAAAAGTTTTCAATTTCTTTTAAGCTTAGTTCATTTATCTTTCTGGACCCAAAATCGTTAATAATCAATTTTATATAATGTCTTTTATCGACCAGAGTCTTTTCACATAGATTTTTCCCAAAATCAGCTAGTCTTTTAAGATGTTCAGATCCAACCTGGTACATATCTTTAGCAATATAAGAAATAAGAAAAGCACTGTCTCTGTTTATAAACTGTGCAATGTAATCTTCTGCTTCTGATAGAGTAGAACAATCCTTACATACTTTTCTTTTTTTAAGCTTACTACCTGGAACTGTGAATTCACATATCCATTTTGTTTGTGTTTCTCCATCACCAATCTTGGTAATTTGATAAAACTTTTTTTCCATAACTTTTTCTCCTTTTCTATAGTTATTTTAAGTAGTTCAAGGAGTAAAGTTCATGAATTATGCCAGCAATATGTTTTACTTCTTCACTGGGTAATGCCATTAATTCTTTAATTGTTTTATATAGCTTTGGGTAAGTTTTTTCTAAAGTTGAATCTTCGCCTGTAATTAAATACTCAATTGATACACCCAAAGCTTTTGCAATTAAATAAGCATTATTTAAAGATGGAGTTATTTCTTTGTGTGAAGTATAAGATAAAATGGTTCCATAATTGATTCCAGTTTCTGCTGCCAGATCCTTCAATGTTGTACTGCTATAAAATAATTCAATTTTTAAATTTTTATTAAAACTCATATGAAAAATATAACAGAAATATTAAAAAACTTGATTTTAAACAAAAAAGATTAGTGAATTATATTTAGGAAACAAAATATTTACTTGACAAATAGAAAAAGTTTGTTTAACATAATGTTAAATACAAAATACTTTGTGTTTTCAGAAGAAATACACAAAGTATTTTTTGTATTCGCTTAATAATGCAGCCTTATATTTCTT
This sequence comes from Treponema sp., assembly GCA_024402655.1. Taxonomy (GTDB): domain Bacteria; phylum Spirochaetota; class Spirochaetia; order Treponematales; family Treponemataceae; genus Treponema_D. The sequence goes on from JAKSTH010000004.1 coordinate 59,283, forward strand.
TATAAAGCAACGATTTAGTGGGCAGTGAGAGGGTCGAACTCCCGACATTCTGGGTGTAAACCAGACGCTCGTACCATCTGAGCTAACTGCCCG
>JAKSTH010000040.1 GCA_024402655.1 Treponema sp.
TTATAAACTTCCCATGTAGTTTTTACCAGAGTATCTACATCAGAATATTTTGGTTCCCAACCAAGCAATTCTTTTGCAAGTTTAGAAGTAGCATACAAGCTTGCAGGATCCCCTGGACGACGTGGTTCTTCACCAGCAGGAATTGGTTTTCCAGTAATTTTTCTTGCAGCTTCAATAATTTCTTTTACTGTTGTACCTTTTTCTGTTCCAAGGTTTAATTTTAAACTCTTATCGTTTTTAGCAATGTAATCCAAAGCCATAACATGAGCACGAGCCAAATCTGTTACATGAACATAATCGCGGATACAAGTTCCATCGCGAGTATCATAATCAGTACCAAAAATTTTAAGTTCACGCTGACCAAGTGCTGCTTCCATTACACGTGGAAGAAGATTTTCAGGTTTCTGTTCAAGACCACGGATTTCTCCTTCTGGATCATAACCGGCAGCATTAAAATAACGGAGAGCTGCAAAACGTAAACCTTTAAGCTGGTCATACCATGTCATATAACGTTCAATTTCCAGTTTTGTAAAACCATAATAGTTGATTGGATTCTGTGGATGATTTTCATCCATTGGCAAATACTGAGGTTCGCCAAAAGTTGCAGCAGATGAAGAGAAAATCATTTTTTTACAATTGTACTTCATTGCTGAATTCATAATGTTTAATGTACCTGTAATATTATTTACAGAATATTTTTCTGGTTTAATCATAGATTCACCGGCAGCTTTAAAAGCAGCAAGATGAACAAATGCATCAAAGCCCTGTTCAAAAGCAGCATCCAAATCTGCAGGAATCAAAATATTTCCATAAATAAAATCGTTCTGAGGGAATAAATTACAGCGTAATCCACTTGAAAGGTTATCAAATACAGTTACCTTGTGACCAGCTTTCATCATTTCTTTTACAACGTGGCTTCCAATATATCCTGCGCCACCAATTACTAATACTTTCATATTAAGCCTCTCTTAAAAAGATGTTTACATAATACCACAAACAGTTTTTTTTTGCGACACAGTAAATCCTTTTAATCTTAATAAAACTCTTAATTGAATTCTTTTACACCATAAGATAAAATTGAACATATGAAAAAGATTCTTTTTATTTTATCAGTTTTAGTTTTGGGACTTACATTTGTTTCTTGTGGTACAACAGAAGAAATCCCAGAAGATCTTAGTTCTGCACAGCTTTTGCAGCAGGGACAGAATGCATATTTTGCCGGCACATATGAAGTTGCCGAAAAGTACTACATAGAAACTATTAAACGTTTCGGTGATGATACACAGACTTATATAGAAGCCCGCTATGAACTTGGACATCTTTATATAAAAACTAAAGATTACAGAAAGGCTTATGCAAACTTCACAGAAATTCTTAAGATTTATGAAGCTACACCAGCTGGTTATTTACCACCTGCATATAAAAAACTGTGTGAATTAGGTCTTTCAAAAATTCCAGAAAAAGAACTGGAAAAAATCAAAGCTGAAAACTAACTTTTATAAGCACCAGAAGAGTGTGTTATAAATATTTTTATGATTTCTTGCAGGAAACCTTCTAAACTTTTTATTTCCATTTTTCTGGTTCTTTTTTCAAGCCAGGCTTTTTCTCATATAAATAATATTAAAACATTATCTATGGATTTTATAAGAGAAGAAAAGTCTTCTACAGGCGAAGTTATTTCTATGTCTGGCACCATGAATTACCAGGCAGCTCCCTATTTTTTTGCATTTATTACCCGAACCCCTGTTAAACAAACTGCATACACAAATACCGATGGAACTTTTTTAATTGATGAAGACACCCTGTATGATTATTCAGATGGGCAAAGTGTTCTGGAACAAACTTGCAGCGACATTTTAAACTGGTTTAAAAGTGACTGCGGCTTAAAAGAACAAGGTTTTATTCCAACTCAAGTAAGAGCCGAAAATAAAAATACACTTGTAACAACTTTTTACTACTCAAAAATTGAATATCATCCTTATGAAAAAATAGAAGCTTTTTCAGATGAAAAAAACAGAATCTATAAACTGAAAATGTATACCCATGACAATATGCTTATTGCCCAAACAAACCTTGAAAACTTTGAATGCTTTAAAGGGGATTACTATCCTACAAAAATTACAACTACGGCTTACAATAACACTCAGCCATTAATAACCACATCCCTCGCTTTTTCAAACATAGCCCTGAATAAAAAAATCGATCAGAAATGGAAAGGCTTTACTTTAGAAACAAACTGCCAGGATTCAAAAACAATAATCAAAGCAAACAAAATAACAGCCGTTACACCTCAAGTAGAAAAATATACAGTTTCTACAGCAATGATGGCAGTAAACGGCAGTTTTGCATTTTATAAACGCTTTATAACAAAACAAGATAATTCGGCTTGTCCCTTTATTCCAACCTGCTCACAATACATGGTAGATGCAGTGGCAAAATACGGTCCATTTGGAATAATAATGGGAGTTGAAAGATTACACCGCTGTACATCTTATGAGCACTCAAGAAATCTTTACCCTGTAACCAGCGACGGCCGACATTTAGATCCGGTAAAATAGGTAGGCTTATGAAAAAACTTATAATGATTAGTTTGGCACTTATATTTACTCTGTCCCCATTGTCAGCTCAGGTTTCTCCAATGGAACCAGAAGTTGTAGCTGCATTTGGACAAAATCTTTACGAAAATGGATTTATAGATGAAGCTGAAAGTGAATTTAAAAGATATCTTTTTCTGGAACCTGTAGATGAATCTTCGTTTTCAGAACAGCAGGAACAAATCATATTTAATCTTACTGCCATTTATAATACTCAGAATAATAAATCTGGCATTACCTGGCTGGAAGACAACTTTTCTAAAGGACTGTCACTGGATATAAAAGAAAAAATGGATTTTGTAAATGCAAAACTGCTTTTTAAAGAAAGAGACCAGCAGCAGTTTGAATCTTTTATAAACAATATAGAAGAAGATCTGGAAAACTATCAGCCTTCATTTCAGCTGCTTACTTCAATCAGCAAAGACCTGTTTTTATATAATATTGAAGACGCCCGCGACAAAGCAAACACAGCATTAAAAGATTACCAGCAGTTTGAGCAGTTTGCAAAAGCCTGTGCCGCTTATAACACAAAAAGTGCTGCGCTTGCCACAACCCTTTCTGTTTTAATTCCAGGAGCCGGAAAATGGTATACCGGGAATTTCTTAAGTTTCCTTTCTTCTTTTGCTTCAATAGGTGCTTTTACGGCAGCTGCAGTTTACACCGGCATTCAGCATGACTGGAAAAACTGGCGCCCTTATGTTTACGGAACTTGTGCTTTAGGTCTATACATTGCAGACATTTACGGTTCGTATCAGGCAGCTAAACGATACAATGCTGCACAATATAATAATTTATGTACCTCTTTGGATTATGTTTATGAGCAGTCTTTTTAAAAGATATTCTTTTATTTTTATGATTCTGATTTTCCTCGTAAATATGCCGGGCTTTTCCAAGGCTGCAGATGATTATGAACAGTTATATATGCAGGCACGGCAGCTGGAAGAAAAAAACTGTTTTAAAGAAGCTGCAACAGAATATAAAAGATACATATTCATGACAGATTATTCAGAAAATTCTGGTAATTATACTCAAGACTCCTACTTTGCCTTAGCAAGAATCTACGAAGCTGAAAAAGATTTTACACTGGCAGGTGACTACATGAAAAAAGCCATGAATCTTGCCTTGGAAAACACAGAATTATCTGCAGAACAATTTTCTGACCTTATGTGCATTCATGTTGATTTTCTTTCCCGAAAAGCTGAAACACAAAAATATAATCTGGAAACTGATCCAGACTTCATGTACTATTTTTTGATTTGCGATAAAACTCTTTTTACTAAACTAGATTCAAAAACTAAATATGCATATTTAAGAAACCTTGCACTAACAAGCCAGTGGGAAGTGCTCCAGAATGAATTTATTCAGATTAATCAAAACGATTCTGACTTGTTTTCAAAAGAAGAATTAAAGGTTTGCCTGCAAAATATTGAAAAAATTCTTGAATTTAAGCCTAAAAAGCCTTCAACTGCAGCTTGTCTTTCCATCATTCCAGGATTAGGACAGTTATATGCAGGTGAATATGAAGATGCTCTTAATGCTTTTTTATTAAACGGAAGCTTAATAGCTTTAAGTGTATATTCGTGCTCCACTTTAAATTTATTTGATTTTGCACTTCTTGAACTGTCTCCGGTAATCCGCTTTTACAGAGGAAATATTCAGAATGCAAGAAAAGAAACAATAAACTGGAACAACAATAAATTACAGGAATTTTCCAAGCCAGTACTACAGTGCATTTCTAATGCAAATTCTAAAATTTAGTTTAAAAATGCCGACACATAGAGTATAATGGTAGAATACAACTTTTAATAGAAAACTATGAATCAGGAAGAGACATTCGAACAGGTTGACATTTCAGCCTTTTTTGATAATACAACACCACAAGAGCCTCAGCATGAAAAAATCGAAATGCTTACTAAAAAGCAGAAAGCTTTACTTGATGAAGTTATGCCTATTATTAAGCAGTCCGATTTACCAAAATACAACAGCTTTAAAACTCGTCTGGAAGATTTAAGTGCACTTGCTCAGGCTATGGGCCGTTTCCCTTCTCTTTTGGAAAGACATCAGCTTGTTGGTGGTGAAAGAACTCCTAATTCACTTATAGACTCTCTTATTGCGCATCAGGACACAGGTGACCCAACTTTGCAGTTACCTTCTAAAGCTATGCTTGGTAAAGGACTCCTGGTTTCTAAAATACATACACTTTCGAGCATTTCAAAGTATTGCCAGCACAGAGAAGATTTAAAGAAATATTATAAATCTTTTGAAGATGAAACTATTCTTGCCATGTTCAGTTTACTGGTAGAAGATGTATACCTGAATCTTATTCGCGACACTTCCCAGCCAATAGAATATCGTAGAGAATGGGCTCTTTCCCTGCTTCTGCTTTGGGAGCACTGGAATGATACAAACTCTGCAGATGTTGCACCTGTTTTACAGACAGTATGGAATGCCAGAAGAAGACTTGCACCTGCATTTGGAACTATGATGGGAACAAGTGAACTTTTACTTATTTCCATGCAAATGGATGACCAGTGGATTGCTTTTATCAAACAAAAAATGGGCGATTCAGGTGTTACACAGGCAATGGAAGAATTCCTGTTTGGCATTTCTTATGAACAGATTAATACTTTAAGAAAAATACTTAGAGAAAAAGGCATTCCGGCAATTGGCCGTGATGAAGTTTCTAAATTCCTTGGGGAACATGTTAAAGCCGATGCAGGTTTAGACTATCGTGATTTCTATTCGCTTTATACAGTTCGTAGAGATAATGCCCGCTCACGAAACAGAATGCATCTGGAAGGACCTCACAAGACCCTGGAAGACTACTTTATAGAATTTGTAACACAAAAGAATAAGGAGAAACAAAATAATGACACCTTCGCAAAATAATGAAGATGAAAAACAAAAACGTATCCCTTATCATTTCGGAGAGAAACTTAGACAAGTTAGAGAACATAAAGGTTATACACTAAAAGTTGTAGCCCAGCAGGCTGGTGTTAGTGAAAGCCTTGTATCTCAAATTGAACGAAATCACGTTTCTCCTGCAATTGATACATTACTTACTCTGGCAAACGTACTCGATATTAATCTGGAATTTCTTTTTGAAGAATATAGAAAAGTTCGTCCAGTAGAAATTGTTCGCCACGATCAGCGCCCAATTGTAAAAGAAGATGAAATTATCTACGAAGAAATTGCAAAAGCAAATGATTCTGCAAAAGAAAATTCCATTGAATCTTACATTATTACATTGCCACCTTCTGCACAGACTCACAAAGGTTCTTACGGACACCTTGGTAGAGAAATTGGCTTTATTCTTCAGGGTAAAGCAAAACTTACTTATGAAGGAAGAGAATACTTTTTAGACGAAGGAGACAGTGTCACTTTCTCTGCTGCAGTTCCACATCACCTTGAAAACATTGGTGATTGTGAATTAAGAGCTATATGGACTGTAACCCCAGCCCAGCGCTTTGTAAAATAAATGAAACAAAAAATTCAGGGTCTCTTATTTATAACAGCAATTCTTTTTATTTCCTGTAGTACACAACCTAAAAATGCACCAGAAAATATTGAGGATTGCTTTGTTGTTTCCCAGCTTGTACCTGAAAATATTGAATGGACTACTATAGAATCAGGATTCCAATATTTTTCACACAAAATTAAAGCTCTGAATACTACCTGGCATGTTGTAAAAATTGATTTAAAAAACACCAGCGGCTTTTTACAAATAAGAATGCTGCCAGATTCAAAAAATATAAATCCTGTAGATTTTAATTCCTTCATACAGGAAAATGACCTGATTGTTGCTGTAAACACAACTCCATTTTCAAAAGACAATAGAAAATATTCTTTAATGGGCGTTCAAGTTGAAAACAGCAATTATATTTCCATGCCCCAGGAAAGATTATCTGCCCTTTATCTTCAGCAAAATCCAATTAACTCAAAAATTACGGCCCATATTATTTCACAAAAACAGCTGCCACTAAAAAACGATTCAGGCTGTCCAGAATATATTATTGGTGGATATTTTCAAATGATAAAAGATGGCGAAATTTTAGAATACAAAAACATTCCTCATTCAAATACAGCCTGCGGCATAAGTAAAGATGAAAGATTTTTATATCTTTTTGCAGCCGTACCAGATTTTTCCCCTGCCGATATAAACGGACTATATTACAAGGAATGTGCCCTTATTCTGCAGGAACTCGGCTGCTATAATGCCATGAGCTTTGACGGTGGAAAATCTACCCAAATGTATGTAAAAGGAAAAAAAGAAGTCGCACCTTATTTTAAACGCAAAGTACCTGCCTGTCTTGGATTTTCTGTTTTACAAAGCAAATAAACTTGCATATAAACCTTGATTTTTGTATAATTATTTACAAATACTAAAGTTTTTTTGTATAAATATACAATTTTTTAGTATATTTATAAGAATTACTTAAAAACAGGAGGCCCTTATGACTGCCCTAAAACAAGAACAAGCCATTATCAAAAAGCTGGAAAAACTGGCTCTTTCAAATGACCCTATAAACCCAGATTTATACAAAAAGTACGATGTAAAACGTGGTCTTAGAAATGCAAACGGAACTGGTGTTTTAGTAGGTCTTACACGAATTGGTGATGTTGTTGGTTATGAAATTAAGGATGGTCAGAAAATTGCCGTTCCTGGAAAGCTTATTTATCGTGGATACGATGTAGAAGATATTATTAAAGATGCAAAACTGAACAAACAGTATGGTTATGAACAGACTGCATATCTTTTGCTTTTTGGTGAACTTCCAACACAAGATCAGTTAGATACTTTCTCAAAATATCTTGGTGAATGCCGTGTTCTTCCTCCAAACTTTACAGAAGACATGATTATGAAGGCTCCTTCTAACGATATTATGAATAAGATTGCCCGTGGTGTACTTGCCAGCTACTCTTATGATGATAATCCAGAAGACCGCTCTTTGGGAAATATTGTAAAACAGTGTATTCAGCTTATTGCCCGCTTCTCTACTTTGGCAGCATATGGCTATCAGGCTAAACGCCGTTATTATGATAACAAAAGTATGTATATTCACAATCCAAAACCAGAGCTTTCAACTGCAGAAAACTTTTTGCGTTTGATTCGTTCTGATAAGTCTTATACACCTCTTGAAACAGAAATCCTGGACCTTGCACTTATTCTTCATGCTGAACATGGTGGTGGTAACAACTCTTCTTTAACAGTTCATGTTGTTTCTTCTGCCGATACAGATACATATTCTGCAATAGCCGCTGCTGTTGGTTCATTAAAAGGAAGCCGTCATGGTGGTGCAAATATTCGCGTTGTAGAAATGATGGATGAAATCAAAGCTAATGTAAAAGACTGGACAAGTGAAAAAGAAGTTTCTGCTTATCTTAAAAAGATTATTGATAAACAGGCTTTTGACCATTCAGGAAAAATTTATGGAATTGGTCACGCAGTTTATACAATCAGCGACCCACGTGAAAAACTTCTTAAAGCAAAGGCAAAAGAACTTGCTAAAGAAAAAGGATGTCTTGAAGAATTTGCATTGTACGACACAATTGAACGTCTTGCTCCTGCAATCATTCAGGAAAAACACCCATCTGCAGAAAGAGTTTGTGCAAACGTAGACTTCTATTCAGGTTTTGTATATACAATGCTGAATATTCCTCGTGAACTGTTCACACCAATTTTCGCAATTTCCAGAATTGCAGGTTGGTCTGCTCACCGCATAGAAGAAGTAGTTTCTGGAGGCAGAATCTATCGTCCTGCCTACAAAAATGTTAGTGAAACAAGAGATTTTATTCCTCTGGCAAACAGAAAATAAAATAGACTTATCTTCTTCGCTGTCTACTTTTAGAAATAAAAATCAATCTGAGTAAGCTGCCAATAGCACTTAAAGCCGACGCTACATAAGTCATGGCGGCTGCACTCAGAACTTTACGGGCACCTTTCAATTCTTCATCTGTAAACACACCAGTTTCTTTTAAAATCTTTAAAGCTCTGTTTGAAGCATTAAATTCTACAGGAAGTGTAACAATATAAAATAAAACAGAAGCACTAAAAAGAATAAGACCTACATCAGTTAAAAGCTGCCAGATAGAAAGATAAGATTCTGCCTGTCCGCTGCCACCAAGAATAATACCCAAAATAGCAAGCCATGGACCAAGACGGCTTCCAAAATTTGCCACAGGAACCAGTGTACTTCTTAAAACTAAAGGACCATAACCTACATTATGTTGAATAGCATGACCTGTTTCGTGAGCAGCAACGCCTATAGCTGCAATAGAACGAGAAGCAAAAGTAGCATCACTAAGGTTAAGAGTTTTATTTGAAGGATTATAATTGTCTGTTAAACTACCGCTGATATGCTGAATGGAAACATCAGTTATTCCATTGGCACGAAGCAAGATTGCAGCCGCTTCAGCTCCAGAACAACCTTTTTTTCCCATAACTTTATCATACTTTGCAAAACTGGATTTTACCTTGGCAGATGCCCACAAACTTAAAAGCAATGCTGGTAAAACAAAAATAATATAAGTAATATCAATTCCGCCTAAATACATAAATACCTCTGCTATAATTTAACCATAACAAATCAGTTTTTTCAAATAAAAGTTATTCCACCCTTGAATATTGTTCTTTCCCTTTTTTTCCTTTATTCTAAATCCATGAAGAAAGAAAGATTAGACAAAATTCTGGCTCACGAAGGTTTGGGTTCAAGAAAAGATATCAGAAAAATATTACGCAAATATGAAGTTTTAGTTAACGGCCAGCGGGTTTATGATCCAAGTTTTGGAATTGATACAGAAAATGATCAGATTACAATTGATGATGAAGTTATAGATTTACACGAACACATCTACTTAATGATGAATAAACCACAACACACAATTTCTTCAAATAAAGATGGGGAACATCAAACTGTTTTTGATTTACTTGATGACACTTTTAAAACTCCTTATCTTCAGGACAAACTGCATCTTGTAGGACGTCTGGATATGGATACAGAAGGACTTTTGCTTTTTACCACAGACGGAGAACTTACACATCGCTTAATTTCTCCAAAATCTCATATAAGCAAAACTTATTTATGCTGTCTGGAACATCCTGAAACAGAAGAACACCAAAAAGAAATTACAAGCCTGTTTGAAAAAGGAATTGAAGTTGGTCCAGAAGATAATGATGAAGGTTTTCTTTGCGAACCTGCTTTTATTAAATGGATAGACCCTTCTACTGCTCACCTTACAATTTATGAAGGAAAGTATCATCAGGTAAAACGAATGTTTGTAGCTATAGGAAATAAAATTGCTTTCCTCAAACGCATTTCTATGGGAAGCCTACAGCTGGATAAAACTCTGGCCCTTGGAGAATACAGATATCTTACAGATGAAGATTTAGAAAAATTAGTCTAAACCAAAATTGTCATTTCGACCGTAGTAAAAAAAATCAAAATCTTCACATCATAATAAATGATTGAAAATTCAATCTCTCTAAAGTATAATGGTTTAATTATTTCTTCTATACCAAAGGTGAATATTATGACAGATATTGAAATTGCACAGAACAATGTTATGGTTCCAATTACAGAAGTAGCTTCAAAAATTGGAATTTCACAGGACCAGCTTGAACTCTACGGTCCATATAAAGCTAAAATCACATTCGATGAACTTAAAACTCTGCAAGAAAAAGCTTCTAAAAAGCCTGGAAAACTTATTCTTGTTACAGCTGTAACACCAACTCCAGCAGGAGAAGGTAAATCCACAGTATCTATTGGCCTTGCAGACGGATTAAATAAAATTGGAAAGAAAACAGTTGTTGCCTTGCGTGAACCTTCTTTAGGACCATGTTTTGGTGTAAAAGGTGGAGCTTGTGGCGGCGGTTTTGCACAAATTGTTCCAATGGAAGAAATTAACCTTCATTTTACAGGTGACCTTCATGCCATTTCTATTGCAAACAATCTTATTGCAGCTCTTATAGACAATCATCTTCAGCAGGGAAACCCATTACACATTGACCCTCGCACTATCAGCTGGAAACGCTGTGTAGACTTAAATGATCGAGCATTAAGAAACATCATTATTGGGCTTGGTGGTAAAATTCAGGGAGTTCCTCGTGAAGACCACTTTACAATTGCAGTTGCTTCAGAAATTATGGCAATTGTTTGTCTTTCAAAAACTATTACAGAACTTAAAGAAAGACTTGACCGCATTGTTATTGGCCAGAATGACAGCAAAGAAAATGTTCACTTTGGTGATTTAAAATGTACTGGTGCTGTTGCTGCTCTTCTTAAAGATGTAATTAAACCAAATATTGTACAGACTTTGGAAAAAAATCCTGCCTTTGTTCATGGCGGTCCTTTTGCAAACATTGCTCATGGTTGTAACTCTGTAAATGCTACAATGTGTGCTTTGGCTTCTGGTGATTATGTTGTTACAGAAGCAGGTTTTGCTGCAGACCTTGGTGCTGAAAAATTCTTTGATATTAAGTGCCGTTCTGCAGGACTTAAACCTAATGCAGTTGTAATTGTTGCTACAATCCGCGCATTAAAGATGCATGGTGGTGTTGCAAAAACTGACCTTTCTAAACCAGATTGTGCTGCTTTGGAAAAAGGATTTGCAAACCTTAAAACTCATATTGAAAATATTGCAAAATTCGGACTTCCTGCAGTTGTTGCAGTTAACAAGTTTATTACAGATACTGATGAAGAAATTGCTCTTTTACAGAAACTTTGTAAGGATAACGGTTCTATTGCAGTACTTTCAGAAGGATGGGGAAAAGGCGGCGAAGGAACTGCTGAACTTGCAAAAATCGTTGCAGACCTGGCAGACAGCGGAAAAGCAGATTTCCATCCACTTTATGACCTTGAACTTCCTTTGGCAGATAAAATCAAAAAAATTGCCACAGAAATATACAGAGCAAAAGATGTTGATATTGAACCTGCTGCTCTTAAAAAGCTTAAGTCTTTTGAAGAAAATGGTTATGGAAATCTTCCAATCTGTATTGCAAAAACACAGAATTCTATCAGCCATGATCCAAAATTAATTGGTGCTCCAACAGGCTTTACATTCCCAGTTCGTGATGTTCAGCTTTATGCAGGTGCAGGTTTCATAGTTGCACTTGCAGGAGACATTATGACAATGCCAGGCTTACCAAAGGCGCCAGCGGCATTGGATATTGATGTTGATGACAACGGAATTATTTCTGGATTATTCTAGTTTTTAGCTTCCAATTCCTGTTTTAACTTCTTGATTTCTTCGGCTTGTTCTACAGTTTTGTTATTCTGTCTTACAACTCGTTGAGCAAGAAGTTTTGAAAGGAAAATACCGTAATGTGGATTTTTTCGAATAAGATTCAAGAATGAAACTTTTGGAATACGGATTAATTTTCCTTCGCCGGCAGACATAATTGTAGCAGAACGGCGGTCATTTAATAAGAAAGCCATTTCACCAATAAACATATCATTTGGTGTAAGAACCGAAATCAGTTTTCCATCTGCATATACACCATATTTTCCAGAAACAATAAAGTACAGATCATTTGAAGGTTCGTTCTGTTTGCAGACAATCTGTCTTGGCTGGAATGTAATAGTCTTAAATGGAACCATAATTCCTGGAATATTATTTGAAGCATTTGTCTGATTTTCAATTTCAAAAGAAACTTCATTTCCTTTTTCATTATATTTAAGTTCAGAAACAAGGCTATTTGAAAGATTAATTCCACGACCATGCACTTCTTCAGAAGGATCGGCACTAAGTCTTGAACGCCAGTCAAATCCATCACCTTCATCTTTAATTGTAAATGATGATTTTTCTTTTCCAATAGAATAATGAATCTGAATTACTCTTTTTGCAATTGTAGGCAAAGATCGCTTTTCATTGATTAAATCCAGAATGTTTTTACCCTGCATTAACCAGTCACTTTTTTCATCATAAGAAATATTACAGTTACCATGTTCCAATGCATTTGTAAGCAGTTCCATTAAAGTTGTCTGCAAAGCGTAACGACCGTCATCACTAATTCTGTTAGAACAGAAAAGATAGTTTACAAGGAAGCTGGTATACAAACGGATATCCATAGGATCATTACCACATACAAAAGTTCCGTTTTCCTGTCCGCCTACTCTATCCTGCAAGCCACGGTTAAAAAGGAAACGCTGATTTCCCCAGAGGATTCTAATTAAGCGTTCAAAATTCTGCTTAAAAGTATAAACAGTCTGAACAATCAGAATATTTGGATCTTTCATATCTTCTATCTGCTGCATTTTTGCAGGACTTGGAACAACAGCAATAATACCACCATTGTGGAGCCAAGGATCTGCATGAATAGCAGAAAGAATACGACTGGAATCAATATCTTCTGAAGAAAAATCTATTAATTTTAGTTCAGGCAATTCATAATCAATAAAACTCAGAGCCTCATCAGTGTCAGGACAAAAAATAGGATCAAAATAAGTTGAATACTTTTGACAAACACTTTTTACAGTATCCAAAATTTCTGGATTAGTAGAAGCCACAAGAATCTTTTTCATAGGAATCTCCTTAAAAACTCAAACTTTCATATCTTTAAAATGCCTTTAAAGATATATTTTTGGTCCAGATGCGAGTCGAACGCACTACCTTCCGCTTAGGAGGCGGATGCTCTATCCAAATGAGCTACAGGACCTGAAAATATTTATATTAAAAATGCGAATTAACCGCACTTAATAACCAATTAAAAATCGTAATAAATGCCTTTCTGTGCAAAACCTGCAAAACCGTCTTTTACCGGATCTACAGATTCTTTTGCAGAACTGTAGTGGTACAAAAACATTTTGCTTTTTACTTGTGGCGCCAGATTTTTCAAACTGTTATAAGTAGAATGAACGCTTCCATTTCCACTCATATCACAATCATGAAAAATCCACTGAATATCATATTCAGATAAAATAAACTGCAACTGTTCACTATTAAACTGTGTGTCCCCGGTAAAAAGAATCTTGTTGTCAATTATTAATCCATAGGATGGCTGTGACTGAAACAAAGATTCTTTTCTGGCAGTTACATGCTTAGTTCTAAAAAGCTTAATATCCAGATTTTCAAAATTAATCTGAAACATTTCAAAAGGCTTTTTCATTATCATCTTTGGTTTAAACTGATTAAAATAATCTTCAAACCTAAGAAGGCCATTTTCACTGTATTGAATGCCGCCTTTTAAAGTATTGTTCCATAAAAGCTTTTTAAAAGCATCTGTTATGATTATGTTTACTTTTCTATTTCTTTCATATCTGGCTTTTAATACAAGTTCTTCTACTCCTCCCACATGGTCAGCATGAGGATGAGTTAAAAGAATATTTTTTATATCACCAGAAGTTGAATTATAAACAGTTTTTAAAATAAATGAAAACAAAGAGCCACAGTCTATCAGTAAATGTGTGTTCCCTTTTATAATAAGCACATTTGACTGATAAAAATGATAGGAAAAAGCATTGCCAGAACCAACAAAGAACATAGACAACTGGCCATCATTTGTGATTTCAATTTTATCTTTGAACTCTCGAGTTTTCATTTCAAAATCCAACTAGTTATAATATCACAGAATAAAAACTTCTTCTATGATACTTTTCCCCCATTGTTTTTGACACCCTTACTAAAGTTTTAAAAGCTTAGGCAAAGTGTAAACATCTTCTACACCATCTACTACAATTCCGCCCATGCCCATTTCCATAGGAAGCGCAACATCAAGGTCATAGCGGTCGCCAACAGCAACACATTCGCAAAAGTCTACTCCAAGTCTTTTTACAGCTTCTTCAAAAGGTTCTTTTGCAGGTTTAGATTTTAAACAAGTATCAAGTCCAACAATATCTGCAATACAATCTGAAATACCAATTACTTCCAGAGTTTTTCTTGCAGGTTTTACAGGATTATTTGTAACACAAATGAGTTTATAGCGTGCACCAAGAGTTTTTAACACTTCAATCAGTTTTTCATCTTTTTTAAGATATTTTTCTGGCTCCATTAAATCTTCACGCCACTTAATACTCTGCTGAATTGGAACACCAAAAGACAAAAGAGTATTTCCAAGGCTAACCTTTTTTCCGTCATGAGCTGCGGCGTATTCTTTTCTGTATGCGGCAACTTTAGCTCTAGCTTCATCTGCTGTAATTCCTAAAGTTCTGGCATATTCCCGAACCTGACAATCTATCTGTTCAAAAGCATAAGCTTTGTTTGTATATAAAGTCATGTCTATGTCAAAAACAAAAGCCTTTAAGTTTTCTGGAATTTTATAGACCTTCATATACAACCTCTTTTTTTACTATATGATTTGCAGCATCTGGTAAATCTTTATATTTTTTTAAAGCAACCCAGGCAGCACAACTGTCACCAAGAAGTTCTGCATCTGCACACTGACACGCAGAAAGATTTATCTGCAATGCCTGAGCTTTTTCCTGCATAAGTTTTTTATCTTTAGCCTGTCCCCCAGTAACAACCATATCTAAAGGGAAAGGAATATTATTTACCTGGGAAATTTTCTTTAATATTTTTAGTGCATTTTTTCCATTTTCAAAACGAAGCTTTTCTGAAAGACTTCCGCTGTCTGGAATTAAAACTGAGCAATTCCATAAATCAGAAATTACAGAAGGTAAAGTTCTGACTCCTTCTGCAGTAATAAAAGATGGAACACAATAATTTATACCTTCAGATGAACCACAACGGTCGCAGATTTTTCCACTTTCCAGGGTATCAGTTCCTATAAGAGCTACCACAAAATCGGGACCTCCAGAAACTACAGGAATGCCTTGTGGTAAGCCAAGATATTCTGCCATTTGATCAGACAATGTTCCGCAAATTTCTCCAATGCCTACATAAGGAGGCAGTTTATTTTCCTGTATATCACAAAGTTCCAGAGATTCTTTTGTCCAGTAAGCGGGAATAAAACGTTTTTCGGGTAAAATTGTAACAGGAACATTTGTAAGCTGGAACATTAAAAACTCAGGTCCCGAAAAGATCTGACCTTTTTCAAAAGATTCCTGAAATAAATGCTTCATCATTACTATGCGAGGCAAAAAAAGTGATGTCTGAAGATTTTTATTTGCCTTACTGCTGTATCTTTCAAATAGCTGCCATATAATTCTTTCATTCCATTTAAAAGTCAGTCCATCTGAAGCAACAACTGTAGGCCCATTTCCGGAAACTGTAATTGCTTTTATAGAAACTTGTTCCATATTGCATTGAGACTGCATGTCTTTTATGGCATTTTTGAGATTATCTTTCCAATTTAAGGCGATATATCGATTTTCTACATTGGAAAACCGCTGGGCAGAAAAAGAAACGACTTCCCCATTGCAGGTAATTAAACCGGTTTTTAGGGAAGTCGTACCAATGTCTACACAGAGAACTGTTTCAATCATTATTTAGAAGGTTCTTCTTTCTGTTCTGTGTGTGTAGTCTGCTTTACTACCTTTTCAATAATGCTTCTATTATCCAAAAGTTCGCCAAGTGACTGGTTATAGTGAATACGAGTAATTACATTTGCGAAAAGTCCACTTACATCTGTATTAATGAACCATTCTTTTTTAAGTAATTCTTCGTGATAAACAGCATTTGTACCAATAATTCTGTAGAACAAGCCCTGTTTATAAGCTTCATCAAACTGTTCAATAGCATTTCCTGTAAAGAATGGAAGTGAAATTGCACAGATAACTTTTGTAGCACCCTGGCTCTTTAAGAATTCCATAGCCTTAAGCAAAGTACCACCAGTACCAAGCATATCATCGGCTAAGAATGCAACTTTTCCTTTAACATCTCCAAGGAGTTTTACAGACTTAATATTAGTAGAATGAGCATCCTGAGTTACAATTGAGTAATCACGCTCTTTATAAATCATAGCAAGTGGAAGTTTTAATCCAGAAGCATAGAACTTATTACGATCAATAGCACCTGTATCTGGAGATACAATTACTAAATCTTCAGTCTGACCAGTAAGGTCTACAATCTTACTAAGTTCACGAATAATCTGGTAACTTGCATGAAGATTATCAAGATTACAAGTTGAAAAAGCATTTACAATTTCGCGAGAGTGTAAATCGAGAGTAATAATTCTATCAACACTCTGCATTTCATAAATGTGACCCAAAAGACTTGCAGTTAAACCTTCACGCCCCTTGCGTTTGTGCTGGCGTGCATAAGGATATGCTGGAACAACCAATGTGATTTTTTCAGCACCTGCAATACGAACTGCATCAATTGTTACCAGTAATGACATTACATGGTCATTTACAGACATAACAACATCGTTTTTTCCACCATTTAAGTGGAGCACTTCGTGGTTTTCAACATCCTGGAAAATGTAAACATCTTTTCCACGGACAGTGTCTAAAAGTTCGGTCTTAACCTCCCCATTAGCAAAGTACGAGAACCGTGTATTTACCTTGAATACAGGTGGTCTGTACTTATCTGTAGCACCTCTTATACAAAGATCACTAGTCTGCAAATCATTCTGCAGATTAATTCTCTGTACAAGCTCTTCTTTAGTCAGTTCATAACGCTTTGATACAACATCGTTCTTCAATGTGAAGCGGTGTTTGTACATGTGTTTAAGGTGTGTTATGACTTCATTGGCGAAAGCTTCGCCACCAGGACACGCAACAATCGCTAGACTTGTTGGTTCGGTATAAGGCATATAAGACCTCTTTTATAGTGGGATTTGATAGTTAAAATATACCAAATTGACGGTTAAAGAGCAATTGAAGATAGGTGATATCCCTTAAAGAAAAGTGATTTTTTTCACAAAAATGCATTAATATTCAGATTATTTACCAAGAACAAAAATACATGGAATTTTTCCCAATTCAGGAACTTTTTCTTTTTTCCACTGTTCAACAGTTTTTGTTTTGATGTATTCTTCGCTACAGGTAATACCAGCTGCAATACAAATTTTTGTCTGAGGACGCAAAGCAGAAAGCATTGTTTCAATCATTTTTGCATTACGATAAGGAGTTTCTATAAAAGATTGTGTCTGATCTTCATTCCAAACTTTATTTTCAAGTTTTTTTAATGCTTTAATTCTTTGAGGAACTTCTACTGGTAAATAACCGTTAAAAGCAAATGACTGTCCATTAAAACCGCTTCCCATTACAGACATAATAATAGAAGAAGGACCAACTAAAGGAACTACCTTAAAATTTTTCTGCTGAGCATGTGCTACCACATCTGAACCAGGATCTGCAATAGCAGGACAACCAGCTTCTGAAATAATTCCTATGCTTTCACCTTTTTTCAATGGTTCCAGATATGAGCCAATTATTTTTCTATCTGTATGACGATTTAGTTCATAAAAAGTAAGTTCATCAATATCAATAGACTTTTCAACTTTTTTAAGAAAGCGACGGGCTGAACGAATATTTTCAACTATAAAATGCTTAATGCCTACAATGATATCATGATTATAAGAAGGCAAAACCTGATTGATTTCTGTTTCACCCAAAGTAACAGGAATTAAATAAAGTGCTGTATCCATAAGAACCATTATATATAAATTGCAGATTTAAATCAAAAAACATAGCTGATTTTAATTTATACTAAGATATAGTTGATGAATCCATTTTCAGTTTTTTTTACATTTTTTTTAATATCCCCCTTGACACTTTTTGATTAAAAATATATTCTAATACTCACTTATTGGAGCGATACCAAAGCGGTCGTACTGGGGCGGTCTTGAAAACCGTTGTAGCGCAAGTTACCGGGGGTTCGAATCCCTCTCGCTCCGATTCTACTGGAAGCGTGGTAGAGCGGTA
>JAKSTH010000041.1 GCA_024402655.1 Treponema sp.
TTTTTTTTATTTTATATCCACTATGACTTCTTTTGGTGGCTGGTCTAACAGCTGGGGATTTTTAAGGTATTTTCGGATTTCTCTTAAGCCTGACGCATAGTACTGGCCGTCACAAATTCTTTCATCGGTTGTGTAGTTTAAGTCTAAGTAATGCTTGTTTTCAACCTGACCTTCTTTGTTTAGTTCATATTGATGGCGGGCTGTTGAGAAGGAAATGAACAAAGGACAGTTACCAAAGTTGTACAGGTGATGGAAAATGGAAGGAATGCCTAAAGATGCCATTGAAGTTATTACAAGAGAACCGTGTCCCGGGCTAATTTCTTCTATGAATTTTGGAAGCCATCCGTGATAGTCTAACCATAAAAGCACTCTTACAAAAAGTCTGTAAATAAATCTTGGAACATAAGTTAAGAGGCGGGCAATTTTATCAAAACCATCCATCTCTTCTTCACTTTCCTGGTAGGCTACGATTTTATTATTCATTTCATGATAAACTTCTTCTGCAGTACAGTATGGATTAAAATCGAATTTGAGCATGGTTTCTGGAGCATTTAATTCCATTCTCTTTTTTACATCCATCAAAACCTGAATCTTGTTTCTGGCATAGATTCTTCTTCCAGCTACAAAGCGATTAATTCCAGGGCGCTGGCTGATTGACCTAACATATGAAGCCACCAGAACATGCATGGCATTAAAGTTTTTAAGACCTGCAGCCTTTTTCTGGCGGATATAAGCTTCCATATATTGAAGATCCACTGAATCTGAAATAAGGTTGCAGGATTCATTGCGTTCTCTCATAAAGAAAGGAATAAGGGTTGTAATTGGTTCAATAGTTCTAAGTCTACGACCATCTCTTCTGTCACCTAAGCGTCTTTTATAATCTGCTAAAGGATTGTATCTGGCGTTTGTGTCTTGTTTTTTCATTGTGTTCTAATTGTAAGGGAGGATTTACTGGAAGTCAAAATAAAACTGTTGAACAGAAAGAATATTTTGGGTTAAAATTATGATACATAATAAATTTTCAGTTTATGCTGATTTTATTTCAGATTTTTTTAAGGAACAAAAATGAAAACTAAAGTAGCAGTTTTAGTAAGTGGTGGGGGAACAAATCTTCAGGCTTTAATCGACTATCAGCAGGCAAAAGGTAATGATTGTCCTTATGAAATTGTCATTGTTATTTCTGATCATAAAGATGCTTATGCTTTGGAGCGTGCGGCTAAGGCTGGCATTTCTACTACAATTCGCAGTCCTTTTTCTGTAATGGGAAAAGAAGTTGCTCAGGCTTCTGATAGAGATACAAAACGCACTGCAGTTAGTAATGCTGTATTGGAAGATTGTAAAGCTTGCGGGGCAGAAGTAATTGTTCAGGCAGGATGGCTTACTGTTCTTGCTGGAGATATTTTAAGTATTTACGAAGGAAAGATTATCAATCTTCATCCTGCATTGCTTCCAAAATTTGGCGGAGTTGGAATGTGGGGACATCATGTTCACGAAGCAGTTCTTGCTGCTGGAGAAAAAGAATCAGGCTGTACAATTCATCTTGTTAGTGGCGAATGTGACGGGGGAAAAATCCTTATTCAGAAAAAAGTACCTGTTCTTCCAGGAGACGACCCAGATACTTTATATGCAAGAATTGCTCCACAGGAACACGAAGCTATTGTTGAAGGGCTTTTAATGTTGTGTAAATAATTTTGTTTGAACAATGATTATTTTTTCACCATATACCAGTACGTATACAAATATTCAAATCCGAATTTTTTATACATATTAATTGCTACGGAATTATTCTGTACTACTTGAAGACATAGATTTTCTGCGCCCATATCGCAGGCATTTTCTAAAATTTCTTTTACCAGGATTTTACCGTAGCCTTTTCCACGACATTCTGGCTTTACAACAACATTCAGCAAAAACAAAATACCATCTTCAATTACTGCAGAAGCTACTGCAACATCATTTCCCAATATTTGAATTCTGCAATAAAGAGCTGAAAGATTTTCATTCTGATTGACTAATTCAAACTGACGTTTTGCTATATCTTTAGTTTTAGAATCAGTTCGATTTTCATATTCAAAAAATGGATTGAGCCAGGCTTCGTCTGGAGAACTGGTAATAATTACACCAATTTCTTCTGGTTCTTCTATGGTTTCAAACATTTTCTGAAGAATGAGGGAATTGCAGTCTACAGTCATTACATCTGTTGGAGCCTCTGATTTGTAACCGTTTTTTTCAAGTAATTCCTGAAGTCCGGATGCAGAAGCTTCTGTCATTTTGAAAATACATGGAAGTCCTACCTGTGCATAAAGAGATTCGCAGGTTTTTATATTTTCCTCGCGTTTTCTTCCCCAATCAAATGGCAGTACCGAATTAGCGCGGTGAGAATATCCTTCTGCAAAATTACAAATCCAGCCATCAACATTTTGTTGTTTTAATGCAGGATGTACATCTGAACCTATTTTTTCCAGATAATTTATATACTCTTTTTCCTTAGTTGTCATTTCTATTACATATCTCCAATCAGTTCTTTACAAAGCATAATTAAATTGTAACGAATTCCCTGATGTGTATTCCATCCACGACTGTTCCATTTCTTCTAGTTTGTTTAAGATTATATATTAAATTTACCATATATCCTTATTTTGTGTGACAAATTTCATTAAAGTTATGATTTGATTTTTTACTATCACTGATATATTTTGTTTGAGGCTGAAAAAGCAGAATGATTGACGGGGGGTTATTGCAAGCCATCCTTAATGGAAAGAAGATTTGTATTGACTGATTTTAAACATTAATTCAAACTGAAATGAAGGTGTAAATATAAAATTTGAGGAGAAAAAAGTGATTTTTCCAGGATTAAAAAAGTTAGAAAAAGAGTTTGGTTTTAAAGACAATGGAACTTTGATTTATGGTTTCATTAAGAATTCTTATATCAGTTTTGCAGACGGTAATAATCAGAAAAATGTCTGGTTTCGTTTCCCTGTAAAACTTGATGAAGAGGACAGACAGAAAATAAGCGCATGGCAGAAAAAAGGTTATGCAAATGCCATCAGTTTTTTTGATGATGACATTTATGATATAAAAATCAATTTTATGGAATTCTTTGTTCCATTTAAAGTTTCAAAGATTAAAGAAATTATTCTGGATATTACAGACTATATTAGTCAGAAATATCCAGAGGCTAAACTTCAGTGTTGTGGAAATAATTGTTCATCAACAGAAAATCTTGAAGTTTATGATGTAGACGGTTCACCACTTGTTTTGTGTCCAAGTTGTGCTGAGCGTATAAAAAATGAAATAGATAATGCATACGAAGAAGAAAAACTTGTTCCAAACAATTATTTGCAGGGAACAGTAATGGCTGCAGTTTTTGCTATTCCAGGTATTCTGTTATCTTTTTTCTTCTTTTTGTTAGGCCGAATTGCCAGTGTTACAGGATTACTTTATTTCTATCTGGCACAAAAAGGATATACTTTTGCCAAAGGTAAACTAAATAAAATTGGTGTTATTATAATTTCACTTGTTAGTCTTGTATATTCTGCTTTTGGTACTTTTATAAGTTACATTGGTATTATTATAAAAGAAGTGTATAAGGATCCTAGTGTAAAAGCCATTCCTTTTAAAGAGATATTTGGTTATACCATTAGTGTTGTTTTATATGATCCAGAAGTTAGAAGAGAAATGCTGTCAAATATTTATATTACATTGTTTATGTGTGGAATCTGTATTTTTGTAAGCATGGCTCAGTTATTAAAAAAATCTGGTAAAACTAAAATGAAAAAGGCATAAGGTTTGTAATTGGTTTTACATACTAATTCAAACTGAAACTTTCTGGTAAAAGCTGGCCAAGGGTATAGATTTTATAATCGGTTGTACTTTTGGCCAGAATTATTTTAAAATTCTTGTTACAGAATTCTGCCATTACCTGACGGCATACTCCACATGGAGGGCAGAAGTCTGCAATTGTAGGTTTTCCTTCAGAATCTTCTGGGCCGCCTACAATTGCAATGGCTGTAAAATCTTTTTCACCTTCGCTTACAGCTTTAAAAATGGCAGTTCGTTCTGCACAATTACTTGGACCGTAAGCCGCGTTTTCAATGTTACAGCCTGTATAAACTTTACCGTCAGCTGCTAAAAGTGCTGCTCCCACATGAAAGTGAGAGTAGGGTACATAAGAATAATTTTGCATATTGATTGCGGTTTTTATAAGTTCTGAATATTCCATAGACCTATTATACCACAGTAAAATGATTTGTATGCTATAAAATTATTCCCAGAATAAATCATTTAAGGTTGTATCTAAAGCTTTACAGATTGCAATGCACAAATTGATTGAAGGATTGTAATCTCCATTTTCTATGGCATTAATTGTCTGGCGGGAAACCTGGACTTTTTTAGCCAGTTGTTCCTGTGACATATCTTTTAATGCTCTGGCAGCCTTTAATTTTAGATTTTTCACTATTCAACCTCTTTTTTAAGCAGTTTTCTAAGTGCAAAAGATAGAATACAGGCAAAATAGCAGATTGGGAAGCTTAATCCTAAAATTAAATTTTCAAGTACTTTTCTTGCAGCATAAGCCGAAAGAAACTTATATGAAGCAATTCCAACTAAAACAAAAAGAAAAACTGCAATCAGTTTACCATTTATTTTTGCCGACCAGATATTATCAATCCAGATTTCTCTAATCATGTAAATTGTAAAGGCAATTAGGGTTGCAATAATAATTAATATTTCTGATTTAAAAGGAAGAGACAAGTTTCTGGAAGCTGCATAAACAATAAGATTTAAAGCTATAAGTGTGTAAAAACCTATTGTAGATGATTTCATTGTTTCAAGAAGCTGTCGTTCATCAGCTCCTTCCCACTTTGTCTTTTTCTCATAAATAAGAACCGCAATAGCTGCCAGAATGATTATGGAACAGCTGACAATAAAAAATAAAAAGTTATTCATATAAAATCTCCTTGTTTCGAAGATAATATATGAATAACTAAATGTCAAGTATATACGACATATAGTAAAGATAATTATAATATTGTTTATGCAAATTGAGCCATTCTCAAATTGTAATAAGCACCTTTCTTTTCCATCAGTTCTGCTGGAGTTCCGCTTTCTAAAATGCCGCCCTGATCAATTACAAAAATGCGGTCTGCATTCTGAATTGTGGAAAGACGATGGGCAATTACAAAACTGGTTCTGCCTTTAAGCATGCTGGCAATTCCTGCCTGAACCATCAGCTCTGTTTTTGTGTCGATGCTGGAAGTTGCTTCATCCAAAATAAGGATTTTTGGATTAGAAAGCATGGTTCTTGCAAAGGCAACAAGCTGGCGCTGTCCATTGGAAAGTTCACCGCCACGGGCTGTTAATTTTGTATCATAACCATTTTCCAGTTCACGAATAAAATCATCTGCATGAACTGCTTTTGCAGCTGCAATCATTTCTTCTTCTGTTGCATCCAGCTTTCCGTACATAATATTTTCCCGAATTGTGCCACTAAAGATGTAATTATCCTGAGTCATGATTCCCATCTGTGTTCTAAGAGAATCTAACTGAACATCACGAATATCAATTCCATCTATTTTAATGGCACCGTTTTTAATATCATAGAAACGGCTAACAAGATTTACTACTGTAGATTTTCCGGCTCCTGTAGGTCCAACTAATGCAATTGTTTCACCTGCGTTTACAGAGAAATCAACATTTTTCAAAACATCTACATCCTGGGTATAACCAAAAGTAACGTTTTCAAAGTTTACATTTCCCTTAATCGAAGGCATTTTTTCTGCACCATCTTTACTAACAATAGAAGCCTTTGTATCTATAATTTCAAAAATTCGTTCAGCACCAGAAGCCGCATTTACAAACTGATTGTAAAAATTGCTTAAGTTCATAATTGGCTGCCAGAACATACCAACATAACTTCCAAAAGCAATGTATGTACCAATGGAAACATTATCAATTCCCAAAGCCATAACACCAACCATATAAAGTGCCATAGTTCCAACACTCCAGCATAAATCAATCCAGGAACCAAATCCGTCACACCAGCGGACTGCTTTCATAAATTCCCTGCGGTCATCCCAAACTAATTGCTGGAAAGTTTTATCAGTTTCTTCTTCGGCTCTAAAACTCTGGATAATTTTGATTCCAGACAAATCTTCATTAATAAAAGCATTCATGTTAGAAGATTTCTGTCGTTTAGCTTTCCAGTGTTTTTCTGCCATTATAGAAATAAGGAATACACCGCCAATTAAAAATGGAAGAGAGCAAAGGGCAGCCAGAGCCAGCTTCCAGTTTTTAACAAACATAATTATCATTACAGCAATTACAGTAATCATATTTGGAATTAATGTTGTTACTGCATTTTCAATAATGTCTTTTAGGGAGTTGGTGTCTCCAATAATGCGGGCAAGAATTTTTCCAGAAGGTCGTGAATCAAAAAATGCCAGATCCAGACTCTGAATATGATTGTATAATTCCTGTCGCAATTCCTGAATTACTTTATTACTGGTTTTTGCCATAAGAAACATACGAAGTTTTATAGCAAGAACCGCCATCAGATTTAATGCTCCACCAATAAGACAGATGCGTACAAATCCTGGAACATTGCTTGCCATTAAATATTTGTCTATAGCCCGTTCATTCAGCAAAGGATTTATTAAATCAATTACTGTACCAAAAGCCATACAAGCAAATACTCCGGCAATTTTACCTTTGTAATTAAATAAATATTTAAAAAGGCGAGGCATGGTTTCAAAGTTAGATTTTTTTACCTGCGCTTCATCCTGTTTATAACTATTTGCCATTTTTACTCTCCTGATTAATTGCCGTACTGGCTGTCATAAGTTTCCTTATACAAACCATTATTAGCCATCAGCTGTTCATGTGTACCCATTTCTGCAATTTCACCTTTATCAAGAACAACAATCATATCTGCTTTTCTAACCGCACTGATTCTGTGGGCAATAATGATTTTTGTCATTCCTGTAAGTTCACTAAGTACACCCTGTATTTCCTGTTCAGTTTCTGTATCCAGTGCCGAAGTAGAATCGTCTAAAACAAGAACCGGAGTTTTTCTTGCAAGGGCACGGGCAATGGTAATTCTCTGTTTCTGACCACCGCTTAAACCAACACCTCGCTCACCAATAACGGTCTGTTCTTTTTCTTCCATCTTGTCTACAAATTCTGCAGAGTGAGATTTTTCCAAAGAAGCACGAACTTGTGCTGTTGTCATAGTTTCTTTTGCACCAAGACGAATATTTCCGTCAATTGTGTCGCTGAAAAGGAAAATATCCTGCATTACACAAGCTACAGATTTTCTTAAAGTTGCCAGTGGAATCTGTCTGATATCAACTCCATCCATCTTAATGCAGCCATCTGTAACATCGTACATGCGCTTAAGCAAATTGATGATAGTTGTTTTTCCAGAACCTGTAGCCCCCATAATTCCCAAAGTTTTACCGGCTGCAATTTCAAAGGAAACATTTTTAAGAATATCTCTGTCCCCGGCTTTATAAGAAACTTTTTCAAAACTGATGTTTCCTGCAAGGTCGTCAGCTGTGAACAATGCATTTGAAAGTTCTGGATCCAATGAACTTGTTTCATTATTCTTTTTCCCAAGTTCCGATTCATCATTAATGGCAGGAAGTTCACCATAGATTTTGTTCAAACGTTTTACACTTGCTTTTGCCTGTGACAATCCGTTTGTAAGCCATCCAAGCATTTCCATAGGCCAGATCATGTTTCCAACATACTGAACCAGAGCCATCAATTCACCAACAGTAAGTTTTTCTCCACCATTAAGAGGATTTCCATTTATAACAAAAAGTCCGCCTAAAAGAAGAATGAAAAGTGAAAGCAGTCTTGCTATTGTCTGAATTAAAGGATTGTATTTTACAAAAACACGGCTTAAATCAATGTTGATTTCATAAAACTTTTGATTATGTTTATGAAATTTATTGATTTCAAATCCTTCTCTGGCAAAAGCTTTTACTGTTCTTACTCCGGCAAGATTTTCTGCTGCAGTGTTATTCAGTTCTGAATTTTCCTGCTGCATGTCGCCAAAAAGTGTATCCAGCTTCTTTTCCATGCGGATTGCAATGACACCACATAAAAACATTCCAAAAATTGGAACAATGGCCAGCTGCCAGTTGATTCTAATCATAAAATACATGGTAGTTATAACACGGATTACAACTTCTACCATTAAAATGCCCATAAAGGCTGCAATATTCCAGATGCTGTCTACATCATCTTTTACACGGCTCATTAATTCACCGCTGTTGATTCCATCAAAGAAGTTTGCAGACAAGCTCTGTATTTTTTGAAAAAGGTTGATTCTTACTTCGGAAGCGATTTTACTTCCACAGTAGTCACAAGTAAATTCCTTTGTGTACTGAAAGATACAACGTCCAACTCCGATTCCTAAAATACCAAGAAGAAGATATTTAAAAATGTCCAGGTTTCTTGCAATAAGTACGTCATCAACAATATGTTGAACAATAAGAGGGGCTACCATATCTAAAATGGTGCTGGCCAGTACTGCAATAACCGCAATAAAGTACAAAAAAGTGTACTTACTAAAAAAGCGTCCTAAATTAAGTCTGTTCATATCAAAAACAATAAAGATAAAAAATGAATAAATCGGTAACGACCCGAAACACAACAATACACACGGCGAGGAACGTGCGGGCTAATGTGAGGAAATAGATTTAAGCGAGGGATTTATTTCTCTAAGACAATAAGGAGATTAATCCCAAACTTAAAGCTATAGCGATTCACAAATGTATTCATGGGAGCAACCTCCTTTTTAATAAAATTGGCAACCAAGTGCAGATTGTATGAAAACCTTTTTGGTTGAGTGTTCATAGATTAGTGAGAAGAATAAAAAGTGTCAAGTATACAAAATTATCCGGTTATTCCGCTACTGTCATTATCTGCTGAATTTTTGCATGTTCAGTTGTATTTTCACAATCCTGGCTGCTTGTTCTAAATGGTGCCAGTGGTAATCCTGATTTTCCAAACACGGTCACTGGTCCATAATTAAACCAGGCATAACGGGCATAGCGAGGCTGGCACACTTTTTCTGACCAGAGTGTAATTGTATTTGCATCATCTTTTTTACCAAACTCGAATTTTGCAGGGTAGTAGACTTTATCTTCTCCGGCAATTTCAAATCCTGTAAAATCTTGTGGAACTGTATTACCCTGGTTTTTTTCCATTTCTACATATTCTTTATAAGTCTGTTCATCTTTTTTTAATTCAAAGCCGGAAGATGCATGGTCAAAAGTTAAAATGATTTTATCATTGCAAATAAAATAATCTTTCATCAAAGGAGAAAAAACGTCCTTTTTTTGTGGCTGGCAGTAAACTTTTTCAAGAGCAATGTTTTCCATCCGTTCTGCAACTACTTTCTTTGCTTTTGGGTGGATATCACTAAATTGTCCTTTATCTAAAGCAACTGTCATCCATGCATTTTTAATAGTGTCATGAATTTTCTGCTGTGCTTCTCGAATTCTGCACCAGTGTTTAAAATCTTTATCTGCCTGGTAGCGGTGATTTGGCAGCTGAACAAAAATAAATGGAAGTTTATCATTTTTCCAGTCTGTCCGCCAGTTTTCAATCATTGTGGAAAAAAGTTTATAATACATATCTGGCTTGTGATCATCACTTTCACCCTGATACCAGATTACACCTTTTGAAGTATAAGGTATAATTCGTTCCAGCATGCAGGAATACAATCCGCATGGTCTGTAAGGATTTTTACAGGATGCAGGACCCGGCCATGGATTTTTACCCAAAGTTTTTTCGGCTGTTTCCCAACTGATGTTATGATCTTTTTCCCAAAGTTTGCTGAAACCTTCGTTCCATTTTGCAAATTCTATTTCATAATCTTCATATTCTTTGCATTGCTGTTCTATAGTTTTTCCATTGGTAGCTTCTGCATATTCAGTAAGATATGTATTTAAATCTGTATTTTTTTCAAGATATTCCCTTTTCATCCAGGCACTGGCACTTGTTCCGCCCCAGTTACAGCCAATAATTCCTACTGTGCAATTGCAATCTGCTGCAAGTTTTTTTCCAAAAAAGTATCCGATTGCAGACCATGCTTTTTTTCCATCACTTTCCCAGGTTTCCCAGCAAGATTGTTTTTCGGCTTCATAAAATTTTTCATCCATCCAGCCAATTTTTTTTGTGTAATAAAAGCGTACATTTTTGCCTGCTTTTTTAGATTCCAGTTCTTTTGGACCTTCTGTGCAGTTTTGCAGTTCAAATTCCATGTTGCTTTGTCCGCCGGCAATCCATACTTCACCTATGGCAATGTCTTCTAAAATAATCGCTTTACTGCTGGCATCGTCGAAAGTGCAGTCAACTTTAAGCTGACAGTCCTTTTGGGCAACCTGTTTTCCCAGCTGAACTTCCCATTTTATTTCTTTTTCTGTGACAAAAGGGACAGAGTTCTTGCAAAGAATTTTTTTGTTTTTGTTGTATAAAGTAACTGTTATTTTGCAGTTTGAATTAACGTATCCAAAAACCGAAATAACTTCGTTTCTCTGCAATACACTGTGATCTGAAAAAATTGATGAAAGGGAAAATGTTTTCATATTAAAATCCTTATAAAACAGATTTTATTATAACATGAAAATTATTAAGAATTACAAAATATATTCAACATAATCGTAAGAAATGTTGTTTTCGATTTTTGATTCAAGGATAGTTTTTTTCCAGCTGCTGTCTGGTTTTGGAAAATATGTGTCGCCGGAAACTTTCAGGCTGATTTCAGTGGCCAGAATTTTAGTTGCAAGGGGCAGGGCTTTTTCGTAAAGAGACTGGCCTCCTGCTATAAGCACTTCATCCTGATTTTTTAGAGAAATGTCTATTGCCTGTTCCAGACTTTTTGCCAGTAAACAGCCTTGTGGAACTGATTTAAGAGAACGGCTTACAATAATGATGGTGCAGTAACTTAAAGGATGTCCAATTTCTTCAAAAGTTTTTCGGCCCATAACAACCATTTTTCCGCTGCATGCTGCTTTAAAACGAATACGCTCTCCGGGAAGATTCCATGGAATTTTACCCTGAGAGCCTATTATATAATCATCCTTAGTGTATGCGGCTAATAATGTAACCTGCATTGTTTAAGCATCAACCTCTACTAACTGAGCAACAGGCTGTGTCTGATTGTAAACATTTCTGTTGTTTTTATATGGATTTTTAAAGTTCTGAATCTGCTGACGAATGTTGTCAATGTGAACTCTAAGAAGGTCTCTGTTAATTTTATTCTGATTAAGTACTCTGTTCTGTAAATCAGTTAAGTCATTCTGAATTTTATTGATTGATTCTTGTTCTGAAGCAGAAATTTCCTGATTTCCAGCTTTATACATTCTGGACATTGGAACAATAACTTTCTGAAGGTTAGCAAGATTTTTTACAACCTGCTGTTCAAGTTCTGTGTGTGCCAGTAAAGATTCTGGGTCTTCTTTCGAAATTGAATCCTGCTGTTTTTCAAGAACAGTTAAATATTCCTGAAATTTGCTTCTCTGCTGTTCCAAAAGTGCTCTGAATCTTTTAAGCAAAGCAACTCTTTCGTTTAATTCTTCATTTGTAAGTTCCATACAGATCCTCCCGTTAGCCTGTAATGTTTAATGAATTTTCAATTTTTGCAGCTGGGGCATTTGCTGTACTGTTAGCAACTACTTTCCATGAAGCAAGCAACTGGTTCATCATATTCAACACAAATTCGATTTTATTTCTATTTTTATTGATGCTGGCATCAACTAATTCTTCATTAAAATATACGTAAAGAGACATTAAGTTTTTTGCAATCTCTCCACCTTTTGTCATATCTAAACTTACCTGCAATTCTGTAATGATTGCCTGTGTTTTCTGAATACAGATACCAAATTTTTCTATGTTTGAAGGAAGAATTTTTCCGTCAAATCCAATATATGAAAGGGCAGCAGTAAGCTGTTTAATTGCTCCTTCATACAATAGTACAACTAATCGTCCCTGACTTGCGGTACTAACGTTTGTTTTCTGATAGGCTGTGTAAGCGTTTGAGTATGCCATTCAAAAATCCTCCATGAATGATATTACTTTTTATCTGTTCGATTGATTTTCGGAATCCAGAAAAAAAACTTAAGGAAAAAAATATCTTTTTTATCGACAATTCCAGTCATAATTAGTATATTTAAAACATATTCCACACATTTAGAGGGCCTCATGGCAGAAAACGACAAAAAAAATAATTCATCAAATGATGAAAATGACCCTTTTAACTTTTTTAAGTTTCCAGGACCTGATAGCAGCAACGGTGATAAAAATAAAAACAACAAACCTGAAAATGGTCACAAAATTCCTTTTTTTGTAATACTTATAGCAGTAGTTGGCTTCTTTTTTTTGGTTCAATCACTTGCATCTGTAGTAAAAAATGAAGGTTTTATTGAATATTCAAAATTTCATGAACTTGTAGAAAACGGAACAATTGTTGATGTAGAAATTAACGACAGTTATCTTGTTGGTTATGAAAAAGCTACTGCAGCAGATTCTTCTCAGTCAGAAAAAAAGGGACTCCAGCTTTTTGCAGTAGATGCAGCTGGTGGTACACAGAAAGGTAAAGCTTATAAAGCAAAAGCAAATATTATTGTTCTTCCAGAATTAACTTCTCTTATGGAAGAAAAAAATGTTTCCTATACTTTTGTAATTAAAGAAAGCAATGGTATCTTATCTTTCCTTATTACATTTGGTTTTCCATTGGCTTGTATTGCTCTTCTTTACTGGTTAATGTTCAGAAAGATGGGCGGCGGCGGTTCAAGTGGCGGCATGGGAAGCATTTTCAATGTTGGTTCTTCTCGTGCAAAAGTTGTTGAAGAAGGAAAAACAAAAACCCGCTTTTCTGATGTTGCCGGTGTTGATGAAGCAAAAGAAGAACTTGTAGAGGTTGTTGATTTCTTAAAGTCTCCTAAAAAATATACTGACATTGGTGGTAAAATTCCTAAGGGTGTTCTTTTAGTAGGACCTCCAGGAACTGGTAAAACTTTGCTTGCTCGTGCAGTTGCAGGTGAAGCAGGTGTTCCATTCTTTAGAATCAGTGGTTCAGACTTTGTTGAAATGTTTGTTGGTGTTGGTGCCAGCCGTGTTCGCGATTTGTTTAAGCAGGCTCGTGAAAAAGCTCCTTGTATTATCTTTATTGATGAATTGGATGCCATTGGTAAAAGCCGTGTAAATAATCTTAGTGGTAACGATGAACGTGAACAGACATTGAACCAGCTGCTTGTAGAAATGGATGGTTTTGATAACGAAAAAGGTCTCATTATTCTTGGTGCAACAAACCGTGCCGATATTCTTGATCCTGCATTACTTCGTCCAGGTCGTTTTGACCGTCAGGTTCCAGTTGAACGCCCAGATGTAAAAGGTCGTGAAGAAATTCTTCGCATCCATGCTAAAAATGTAAAACTTGATGATGATGTAGATTTTGAATCGGTTGCACATGGAACTACAGGTTTTGCTGGTGCTGATTTGGCTAACGTTGTAAATGAAGCAGCTCTTCTTGCTGTAAGAAACGGACGCAAAAAAGTTACAATGGTCGATTTTAATGACGCAATTGATAAAGTAAGCATTGGTCTTAAAAAGAAGACTCGTTCAGAAAATGAAAAAGAACGCAAGATTGTTGCTTATCATGAAACTGGACATGCTTTAATGGGTGCATTTACTCCAGATTATCCTCCGGTAAACAAAATTACAGTTGTTCCACGCTCTCATGGTGTTGGTGGATTTACACAGTATCGTGAAGAACAGGAAAAATCTCTTAAAACAAAAACTGATTTAATTAATGAAGTAGATATTCTTCTTGGTGGTCGTGCAGCTGAACAGGTAATTTTCAACGAAGTTTCTACTGGTGCTTCAAATGATATCAGTCGTGCCACAGACATTCTTAAAAGCATGATTACTGATTACGGTATGAGCGACAAATTCCAGAACATGACTTTAGGAAAAGGTGTGCGTGGTTATAGTGGTGGAGAACCTGAACTTATCCGTGAATTCAGTGAAGAAACACAGAAATATATTGATGAAGAAATTGCAAGAATGGTAAATGAACGCTATAAACATGCTGTTTCTACATTAGCAAAGCATAAAGATTTACTTGATGTAATTGCTAATCGTCTTCTTGAAAAAGAAACAATTGACGGAAAAGAATTTGCCGAAATTGTAGACGCAGAAAGACATTGTGCTGACCTTGTTGACGGAAAACAGTAAGTATTCTAAAATAAGAAAGGTTAACGTTATGAATAGAATGCGAAAAAATATAGTTTTAGGTCTCGTACTTTTGTTCTGCACAACAGCAGGTTTGTCAGCTCAGATTACAACTGCAAGTGCATATTTTAAGGCAGTTTCAGAATATTATGCCTCTTTAAAAGATTACGAAGTTGATTTTCAGGTAACTATTAATAAAAAAGAAACCTATGGTTCATTGTCATTTCTTGCTCCAAATTATGTAAGAATGGATTATATTGAACCAGCAAATCAGGTTATTTGTTTTAATGGTGACAGCCTTACAATGTATCTTCCAGAAACAGGTGCAGTTATGCAGCAGGAACCAGAAGGAGGTTCTGCTAAAACTTCAATGGGACTTTCATTAATGAGCCGTTATTACACAGTTTCTTATGAATCTGGACAGGCTGCAGTTCCTCTTGATGATAACTCTTCTGAACAGGTTGTTAAGTTTATTTTGTATCGCAAAAGTAGTGCAGAAGCATTTAGATATATCAAAATTGCTATAAACCCAGATACAAATTTGATTCGTCGTATGGAAGCAGTTACTTCAGCTGGTGTAACTTTCGTTTTCAACTTTACAAATTACAGATTGAATCAGGGTATTTCGGAAAAGCGTTTCGTATATGATCCACCAAGTTCTGCAAATAACTTAAACAACTTCTTGTTTACGGAGTAATTTAAAAAATGGATAGTTTCGGCGAGATTCTACACAACACTCGAGTTCAGAAAAATTTAGATTTGGACAGAGTTGCCAGAGAAATTTCAATTGATAAAAGATATCTCCAGGGGTTGGAAGATGAAGATAATTCTGTCTTCCCTGGTGAAGCATATATGATTGGTTTTTTGCGAAACTATTCCAATTATCTGGATTTAAATACAGATTTAATGTTGAAACTTTATAACAATAAGAAGATTCAGGAATCTCCTGTTCCTGTTGAACTTATTGCAAAACCAAAACCAACATGGCTTTTGCCAGCTATTATTGTTCCTTCTGTACTGGTTGTAGGTGTAATTCTTTTTGTTTCTATTATGCTGTTTCAAAAAAGCAAACAGGAAGAAGATCCTTCTGTAGTAGTTTCAAGCAAAATTAAAAATAAGCAGTATGAAATTGGAGATGCTAAATTTACTCAGCGTGTATACAAAGGGGATCAGATTATGGTTCCTTCTGGTAATAATCCTATTGTTCTTACTGTTCACGACACTCTTTCTTCTTTTGGTATAGACACTCCATCTGGAATTTTCTATACAGACTTGGCAGAAGAATCTGAAATTGATATTGATGGTGACTCAAACCCAGATTTAATTATTTATGTATCAGATCTTTCTTATACAGACGAAAACCGTGGTGCAGAAGTAAGTATTCTTGCCCGCCATGGTGTTTCAAGTTCTTCATCTGATATTTATACAGACGATATTCCATTTATTGCAGATATTAAATCTACACATCCTCAGAAGGTTATTATCGAAGATAACCGCGCATATCCATTTACAATTACAGCCAGCTTCTTGAATAATGTTTTGTTCAGAGACAAGGTTGATAATTCAGAAACAGTTGAAACTTACTTCTCTAAAGGTGAAGTATTTACTGCTAACCCACACAATGGTATTCGTATGTGGATTTCTAACAGTAACTCTGTTCGCTTTACAATCAATGCTGACACAAAAACTTACAATATTGATATTGGTAAAGCTGGTCATGTTCTTGTAGAAGACATTAAGTGGATTAAAGATAATGACGGAAGATATCGTCTGGTGGTAATCGAACTTGACTAAATTTTATATTGATCAGCACGGTTGCGCAAAAAATCAAACTGATGGCGAATTAATAGCCAGCTATCTTATGGATGCTGGATATCAGCTTACTTCAAATCCTGATGAAGCAGATTTTATTTATATAAATACATGTGGTTTTATAGAATCTGCTAAAAAAGAAAGCATTACAGCAATTTACGACATTAAAGCCTCATATCCCAACGCAAAACTAATTCTTGGTGGTTGTCTTGCCCAGCGTTATGCTAAAGATCTTTATGAATCCATGGATGAATTGGATGGAGTTTTTGGCAACGGGGATTTAACAAAGATTACCGATTTTATGAAGGTTCTGGAATATAAACGCTGTCTTCAGACTTATGAACAGAGAGGCATTGCAGAAGGTAACAGACCTGTTTTGTTTAATTACAAAGGAGCTGCTTTTGTAAAAATTACAGAAGGCTGCTCAAATCATTGTTCTTTCTGTGCTATTCCTTTAATTCGTGGTGAACTTAGAAGCCGTAAACCGGAAAATGTTGTAAAAGAGATTCAGCAGCTGGTTTCTAATGGAGTTTACGAAATAAATCTTATTGGTCAGGATTTAGCCGCTTATGGAACTGGTGCAGAAGATTTTCAACTGGAAAACAAGAATCTGTCTCCATTGGCTCAGTTATTCCAGATGATTTCTAAAATAGAAGGGGATTTTATAGTTCGTCCTCTTTATATTCATCCCGATCATTTTAACAAAGATATTATTCCTGTTATGCAGGCAGATAAACGTTTTGTTCCTTATTTTGACATTCCATTCCAAAGTGGCGACAGTCAGATTATTAAGGCTATGAATCGTGTTGGTCCTGCTGAAAAATACATTGAAACTATAAAATTTATCCGCAGTTCTTTTGACCGTTCCATTTTACGAACAACTTTCTTAACTGGTTTTCCAGGTGAAACTGAAGAAGCTGCTGAAAATACAAAAACATTTCTTCAGCAGATTCAGCCGGATTGGTCTGGTTGTTTCCCATATAGTCGGGAAGAAGATACTCCTGCTTACAATCTTAAAAAGCGGGTTTCTGAAAAAGTTGCCGTTAGTCGTGCAAACGCATTGGAAGAAATTCAAAGTGCAATTACAGAGGAAAAATTGCAGCAATGGGTTGGGCAGGAAGTTCCTGTTCTCATAGAAGAAATTGTAGAATTGTCTCAGGAAGCAGAAGATCAGGGAGAAGGACTAGCAATTGGTCGTTCCTGGTTCCAGGCTCCAGATGTAGATGGTTGTATTGTAATCCGTTACGACCGGGATGATAAAAAACAATCTGACATTATGAAAGCCGGCAATGTAGTTAATGCAAAAATCCTTGCTGTTACTGGCGTTGATTTGGATTCAAGACTGGTAGGATTGAGAAAAGAGTTTCAGCAGAATAAAATCAATTTTAAT
>JAKSTH010000042.1 GCA_024402655.1 Treponema sp.
AAAAAATAGGAAGCTTAAATAAATAAAAGGGTGCCCAAACAACATCTGCACAAGCGAAGCGCGGAAGCCGTTGTTTGAGGTGCCCTTTTTTTATTTAAGCGACCTGTTTTATAATATGTATTCATAATTTTCTATACCATTTTATACTTTTGTAGTATAATAAGTTGCTATGTTTGAAGTCTTAAACGATCACGATTTCGAAAATTTTCGAAAACTTATATACGATGAAAGTGGAATTACATTTTCATCAACAAACCGTTCTATTCTGGACAGCCGCATAAAAGAATTGCTTCGCTTAAAACAAATTGCAACTCCAGCAGAATATTATGCCATTGTTCTTAGAAATCCAGAAGAACTGAAGAATATGCTGGATTCAGTTACAACAAACTTGACCCGTTTTTTCAGAAATCAGCCACATTTTGATGCTTTTGTAAATTATGTTATTCCAAATATTATTGCCGAAAAAAGGGCTTTAGGTTTGGAAAAAACAATAAAAATATGGAGCGCAGGTTGTTCTACTGGCGAAGAGCCATACACAATCGCAATTCTTATGAAAGAATTATGTCCTCCAGATTTCAAGTTCCAGATTACAGCTTCTGATATTTCCTTAAAGTCACTTATGGTTGGCCAAAAAGGTTTTTATTCAGATACAAAAGTAGATGGAATCCCTTCTCAATATTTAGCCAAGTATTTTTCAAAAGTAGATGGTGGATATCAGGTAAAAAAAGAACTGATGGACACTATTCATTTTGACTATCACAATTTAAAAAATGACTCTGGTGCCAGAAATCTTGACATCATTTTCTGCCGCAATGTTTTGATTTACTTTGATGAACCTGCCCAACTGGCTGTAATTAATAGATTCTATAATTCTATGGCCAAGCATTCATATCTTTACATTGGACACTCCGAATCTTTATTTGGCATGAACACAAAATTCGAGTTTTTAAAGACTCAGTGGGCATGTTTGTATCAGAAAAACGAAAAGTAACGCAATTTTTAAATTTTGAACAAGGACGAACTAATGGACAATATTTCGGTATTGATATGTGACGATTCTGCCTTAATGCGAAATCTTATTGGTAGAATTATTGAAGATGTAGAAGGTTTTACTGTAGTCGCAAAAGCAGAAAATGGTCTGGATCTTCTTGAAAAAATTCCTCAATGCAAACCTGATGTTATTCTTTTGGACATTGAAATGCCAAAAATGAACGGAGTTGAATTTTTAAGAAAACGCCGTGATTTAAAAATTGATGTTCCTGTAATCATTCTTTCAAGTGTTGCAACAGAAGGTGCTGCTGTAACTATGGAATGTTTGTCTTTAGGTGCTGCAGACTTTATTACAAAACCAGGTTCAGCTTCTGTTACATTAAAAATTGGTGATGTTTCTGCTGATATCATCGAAAAAATTTCTTCTTATGGTCGTGCTCAGGCTCTTATGAGCGGAAAAAATATTCCAGATGCCGACTATTTTATTCATCAGTCTAAATTAAAAGAAGCCCAGAAAGTTATTGCTCAGAAAAAGGGCGAAGAAGCTGCAAAAAAAGCCGCTGAAGGTGTTAAAGATTTATTTGCAGCTTCACACTGGAATCCACCAAAGCCAAAAGAACCTGTTGTTATTCATCCGGTAAGGGAATGTGGAAAAATTGAACTTATTGCCATTGGTATTTCAACTGGTGGCCCAAATGCTTTAAGAGAAGTCTTTAAAAATCTTGATAAAAACATAAAACAGCCAATTCTTGTAGTTCAGCATATGCCTGCAGGTTTTACAGAAGAATTTGCTCACAGTTTGAATGCAATTTGTCCTCTTACTGTTACAGAAGCAAAAAATGGTGAACCTTTACTCGGAGGTCATATTTACATTGCTCCAGGTGGTTCTCATATGTATGTTGAACATCAGCCTTTGTGCAATATTATCCGTACAAATCAGGAAGATCCAAGAAACGGACACAGGCCTTCTGTAGATGTTATGTTTGAATCTATTGCAAAGGTTTATCAGAATAGAGCTCTTGGTGTTATTATGACAGGAATGGGTCGTGACGGTGCGGCTCAGCTTGCAGAAATGAGAAAGCAGGGAGCCTGGACTCTTGGTCAGGACAGTGCTTCTTCTATTGTATACGGAATGCCAAAAGTTGCTTACGAACTTGGTGGTGTACAGAAACAGGTTTCTCTGGAAAATATGGCAAAAGAAATTAATCTTCTTGCTATGTCACACTAAGACAAGCTTTTAAGCTGCTGGTCACAAATCATCATTCCTTTTTTATTTCCCAATTCTTCGTAGCAGTCTCTTAAATTGTAAAGAGCGTCTTCGTAATAAGGATTTTGCGACACGGCTAGTTCAAAACTTTCGCTTGCTTCTACATATTGTTTTTCCTGAAAAAAGCAAACTCCCATCAGGTTCCAGAAGTGAGCATTTTCTGGGAAAAGATGTAAGCCTACATTTGCATAATACATGGCGTCATCAATCTTTTTTAGCTGAAGACACAGAGTTGCCAGAGTTTCTAAAACATCCCAGTTGTCGCCTTTAAGCTGCCATGCTTTTTTCATTGCGGCTACAGCTTCTTCCAATTTTCCACAATCTCTGTAAGTTACACCCAGGTTGTACCATAAAAGATAGTTGTTCTGTTCTATGATGATTGCTCTTTTAAAACAAGCAATTGCTTCTGTATATGAACCATCAGATGCAAGGAGAATAGCCTGATTGTTTAATTTATCTGAACGTTCAATCATTTAAATGCCTCTGGAATCATTGAATCAAAAAGTTCAAAAATAAGTGGTGAATCTGATAAAAGTTTACAGTTATCTTTTATAAGTTTTTTACCTTCTTCACATGCTTTTTGAATACAACCGCTGCTTTCTAAAACAGCAATACACTTTTCAACTGCAGGAGAATCAATTCCTTCTTTTTCTGCCTGAGCCATAAGTTCTGCAATTATTTTTTTATCTTCTGGTTTCTTTTGAATATGAAGTAATACAGGAAGGCTCTTTTTTCCTTCAACAATATCATCTCCACGTTTTTTACCAGGATTTCCAAAAGTAAGATTCTGCACATCATCAATAATCTGGAATCCCATACCAATGTTTGCACAAATCTGTCCCAGTTCAAATGCCTTCTGTCGGTCTGCACCACCTGCCATATAACCAATTTGAGCAGCAAGGGCAGCCAGAGTTCCTGTTTTGCATTTTACCATAGCTTTGTATTCATCAATTTCTGGGAAAATCTCTTTTTCTCTATGCCAGTAAATATCCATTGCCTGACCAAGATGAAGGCGGCGCAGTTCATTTGTATAAAGCTGATAAAAAGCCAGTTTTGTTTCCGGAGTTAAATCAAGGTTATCAAGACAAACTGGTGCTTCAAAATAAAGCCATGATGCACTGTTTATAGCTGTATCGGTTCCGTAGGTAATATGTGCTGCAGGTTTACCACGGCGCAAATCTGCAGAATCTTCTATATCGTCATGAATAAGACTTGCTGTGTGAACAAATT
Source organism: Treponema sp. (assembly GCA_024402655.1). Taxonomy (GTDB): domain Bacteria; phylum Spirochaetota; class Spirochaetia; order Treponematales; family Treponemataceae; genus Treponema_D. Next base: position 3,488 of record JAKSTH010000042.1, read on the forward strand.
CTACTAAAGGAGTCAGGGCATAGGCGGTTTCTAAAGAAAGTGGGTTTGTAAATTTTTTTGCACCCCGTTCATAGCATAATACCAGCAGTAAAGGACGCCATCTTTTTCCACCTAAATCTACAAGGTTTTTATTAGGTTCAATAAGATTTTGAATCAGTTTTGCATTTACACTTTGTGGCAGTTTACCAAAAGAACTGTTCTGCCATTGTGCATTAAAGTTCATTGAAAGTGCGTCGTCTAAAACTTTCTGGATTTTACTTAAATGTGTAGAAAAGATTTCTTTAGTAGTCATACATTCAGTATATAAAAAACAACGGCAAAAAACAAATTTTTCAGTCTGATTAAATGGTGTTATAATTGATTTTTGTGAGCATTTAAGAGAGGTGTTACAAGTTGATTAAAAGATTTTGTACGGCATTTACATTTTTACTGGCAGTTTTATATCTTATTTCCTGTGAAAATGATTTTCCGGGAAGCAGAAATTCTTTTGTAGATTACAATTTTAATTTTGGATACACACTTTATCAGACTCCTTCTGGAACTAACCCAGAAAATATGGCTCTTGCTTTAAAATTGCCGGTTACTGAAGGGAAAGACACCTTGCTCAATATTTCCGAAATGTTTGTTTTTGTAAACGGGGATTGTGTTTTTTTAAATAAAGATTTTTCTACCACCATTGCATATAATGCCTGGATTAATGATAAAGGGTACGAAGAATCTAATTACCAGGCAATTATTCATTGCCTTCCCCAAAATTTTTCAGGACAGCTTAAAGTGGGAGATGAGGTTCGAATTAATATAAAATGTAAAGCAAGCCGTCAGATTCAAAATAAACTGGAAGGCTGGCTTATAGACAATTCACCAAATGTTAATTATTACAAAGATATTGGCTCAAGACTAAATTATTACAATTATAATTTTGATAAAGATTACATTATTACTAAAAAGCCTGTGGGAAACGATTATAGAAAAATGGCTTTAGTTTGCCAGATGCCTGATTCAGAAACCGGGGATACAATTTTAGATATTTCTGTTTTTACTGTAAAAATTAATGGGAAAGTTGTTTTTGAAAGACGGGATTTTACAGACGGATTTAGGAAAACATATTGGGAACATGACAACGGGGACAGTGGAACTCTTTACCAGATGTTTTTGTATTGTCTTCCAGAAGATTTTACAGAACAAATAAATGAAAATGATATAGTTTCCATCAGCATAAATGGTAGAGCAAGTCATCCTGTAAATTTGGAATATAAAGATTATCTTATAGACAATTCTCCAGCTGCTAATTATTGGATGGAAATTGGTAGCACTTACGCAGAAACTAAATATGATTATACTTTTAATAAAGAATACTCTATAAGTTCTGTTCCAACAGGAAAAGCTCCTGAAAATATGGCCCTTGTTCTTCAACTGCCGCCAGAGGAAGGTGAAGAAACCCAGATAAAAATAACAGAATTGCAGGTTTTATTAAATGGAAAAACTATTCTTTATAAAACAGATTATAGAACTAAAATCAGTTATAACAGCTGGACCAATTCTGAAGGAAACCCAGATTCCAACTATCAGGTTGTTCTGCATCTTTTACCAGAAAACTTTGGAACTAATATAAAATTAAAAGATAAAGTAAAAGTACAGATGAAATTTTCTGCCAGTCGCCAGATTCAGAATGAAATAAAATATTATCTTATAGATAATTCTTCTGCTGTGGGATACTGGAATCAGATAGGAAGTGAACCTCAGGTATACAATTATAATTTTGCTTACGATTACAGAATTACTGCCTCTCCATATGGAACAAATCCAGATAATCTTGCAATTGCTTTGCAGCTTCCTCCTTCTGAAGGAAATCCTATTCCAATGGAAATTTCCAGTCTTAAACTTTATGTAAATGACACTCTTATAAATAACAGACAATTTTTTACAGAAACTTTACGGTACAACACTTGGACAGACAGCAATGGCTTTAATCAAAACTACCAGACAGAAATAAACTGTTATCCTGAAAATTATAATATTCCTCTTAAAAAGAACGATAAAATTCGAATTGAATTAAGCTTTAAAACTGAAATCAAAATAAAAAATGAATTTACTGTTTATGTTATTGATCACTGCAAGGAAGCGGGATACTGGAATGAAATTGCAATTCCGGCAGGTCAGTGGGTAGATCCACAGTCTTTTAATCATTCTTATTCAACTCAGATAGATTACCGCCTTAAAATTGCGCCTAGTGGAAATAAGCCTATGAATCTTATGGTAAATATGGAGCAGTATCCGGAAGAAGGGGAAATTACAAATATTTATATTGAAAGCATAAAAGTTTATATCAACAATAAACTGGTAAATCAGATTTCGGATTCTATTACAAAAACAACTCAGAATTTCTTTATGAAAAATGATGGAAAATGGGGAACAAACTTTGCTTTTTATTTCAGCCTGATTCCAGACAATTTTAATGGAACTGTTAACAAGTTTGATGCTGTTCATATGGAAATAAAGCTTAGAACGGACAGAGAAATTAAATCACCATTTTTTGCAAAGATATTTGACAGTTCTCCTGAAGTAAACGGTTACAAAGAACTTAGTGGAGAACTGCCATGCAATTATGAACCACAACCACTTCCTTTAGAAACCATAAATTATAAGGGTACTACTTATAAACTTAAATTTTATGATGATTTTGACCGGGATTTTTCTGCTCTGAATCCTAAAAAATATGGAGTGTATAATCAGCCGCAGGACAGAAATAACTGGTATCTTTCAGATTTTGGTTCCAATGAAGGTTCAGATGGAGAACATCGCTGTGCAAGAGATTTTAAAATTCAAAACGGTGCAGCAGAATTGCCTGTTGTTCATGTGCCATATCAGTATAAAATACAAGATGGTTCTACTGTTTATACTTACCGGAATGATGCTCCAACTCTTATGACCTGCGACTGGGACACTTATGGTCAGCATTCAGTTCCTTTGTTTGAATTTAATAAAGGTATTTATGAAATTCGGTTTAAGGCACCACAAGGTAGCCATCCGGGACAATTTACTTTCTGGGTATTAAACTACAATACAAACTTTGAAGCAGGAGCTATACCGACAAATCCATACAGAGCCAGCGACGGATATGCCCTTGATGAAATTGACTTTTTTGAATATTCACCATCCATGAATATAATTCGAACTGGTTCTCGTTCCTGCAACAGTTATAATCATCGTCCTGCTGCTGGTTATACACATCATGTTCTTCCTAGCGATTTTGGAGGTAAATGGCATATATTCCGTTGTGTCTGGGATGAAAAGGGACTTACATCTTATTTGGATGGAGAATTACTTCATTATCAAAATGATAGTAAATATGATTTCACAGTTCCAGCTTCTGCTATGAAAGGTTTTAATAATCCTAATGATAAGTTTATGCTTTTAATCAGTTCTCAAGCTATAAGAGAATCTAGAATTGATGGAAACATTGATGATGATTTTGAACCATACAGTTACTTTGTAGATTACATTAAGGTGTACGAAAAGCAGTAGTGTACACAACATATCCACAAGTTATCCACATTTTTTTAGGTAAAAAATATAAAATTCAAGTGGAATTTATAATTTGTTTAGAATTTTAGTAAAAATTAAAATTTGAAATAAATTTATATCTTGTTAAAATACAAAGAGATAGATGAATTTTTATAAAACTTTCATCTATCTCTTTCTATATAGCCTTTTATCTGGCTGGTGCATAATGTGGGTTTATAAACAACTTATTAACAAGTTATCCACATTTTATCTACTGTTTATTCAGAACTTAGCCTAAAGAAACATCTCCGTTGTCATTAATTGCCAAAATCGATTTACATCCTGAACAGCGGAAACGACCTGCTCTTGTAGAACGTAATTTCTTAGTACATACAGGACAAGAAATAACTAATGGGAATACTGAAGATCCAGAAATTGTGCCTTCTGAGAAGAATGCAATAGCTTCATCAGCTGTGCTCTTAATATTAAAGAACTGTGAGAAACCAAGAAGCTGGAATACTTCATATACTTTTGGCTGAATTTCAAGAAGAACTACATTTCCACCCTTTGGTTTTACCATTTTTAAGAATACAGTGAATGAACCAATACCTGTTGAAGAAACATAATTTAAAGAAGAACAATTAAAAATCAGGTTGATAAATCCTGCATCAATAATCTGTGAAACTTTCTTCTGGAAGAAACTTGAATTATATGTGTCGATGTATCCGCTGAGATATACGAAAAGACCGTTTGTAACGCCTTCTGCCTTACGAATGTTTATAACCAGGCTGTCATCTTTTTCGCTATCGAATCCAGGGATAATAACATTATTTTCCATATCGTTGATTGAACTCCGATTTTAAAATTATTTTTGAATACAATATAGTCAAATTATGATACAATATAAGTATTACTTCTGTCAAATTGTTTGCTTGAATTTTTAGAGATTTAGAGAAAAGTTCAACTTTTGAGAGAGGAGAATTTATTTACATTAGGGTATTCTTAGTTTAAAATAAAGAAAGTTATATGAAAAAGGCCTTTAAATTTTTATTAGCATATATAGTTTATTTTCTTGTAATTGTTGCAATAGGAACTTTGTTCTACATGACCTATCTGGGAATTGTAAATACTACAGCAGGACAGAAATTTGTAGTATGGGACAGACAGTTATTTTTTAAAGCCTTATTTTATATATGCGTTTGTGCAACTTTTCTTGTTATGCCTTTTCTTGTTACTTACCGCATAAGACATAAGGGTGGTTTTTCCCAGTGTCTTGCATATTTTCTTATTTGTGTAATTAACTGGGGAATCTTATTTCCTGTATTTTTGAATCAGGCAAACAAAGTTGACTATAAGGCTTTGCAGTCTGTAAAAAAAGTTAATTCAGCAGATTATTTTAGAAACTCCGGCAACGAAATTTATTATTTTACAGAAGATTTGGTTCAGGACGGTTCTGCAGTTCCTTCTGTAGTTATTTCTCCTAAAAAAGATGTTGCTGTAGAATACAAAGATATTTCAGCAGATCAGGATTTTGTTTTATTCAAACAGTCTGCTCAATACAACGACATTTTTACAAAGAATGCTTTATCTAATGATTTTATATTTTCTTTTGTAAATATAAATCTTATTCTTACAAATGCAACCGCTGGTCTTGAAAAAGGCTGGACTTTCTGGCTGGGGTTCCTTTCCCTTGCATTAGTAATAAGTTCCATTTACTGGCTTGCAAATATTTTCGACTGGAAGCTTCTGGACACAGCCCTTGTTGTAGTAGTTTTTGCAGCAATTCTTTTATGCAACACTTATTATTTTGCACCTGCATTTTTGAACTTTAAATTAAAGTATCTTTCGGGAAGCTTCTTTACCTTCCTTTGTAAATATTTTGATAATTCGCCACTGGTATTATTCAATCTGCTAACCAGCTTCATATTCATGATTATTGGAATTGTGAAGTTTTTTATAAAAAGAAAATCAAAGAGTGAGTAATAAGGATAGATTATGAAAAAGATTTTTGGAATGTTATCCTTATTTTTAGGATTAGGATTAATAATCAGTTTAATTTGCGGTTTTACTTTACCAATTCCTGCTGTTGTTTCTGGCAGTGGAAAAACACTTTATAAATTCTGCTGCGGTTTTTCATACTTTTTTAAATTCCTGCCGGCACTTATTTTTACAGGTTTTACGGTATCATTTTCAGTTTATTTTGGTCATAACAGCGAAGGCAGTACAAGTCGCTTTTCTTCGGCTATGTTCGACAGACTTAAACTTGTTATGATTTCCGGTCTTATCTGTGTATTTATTCTTACTCTTGTAAGCGAAGCATTTACAGTTTTAGTAAACAGAAAGAAAACTGAAATTGAAAATCGTCCAGGTCTTATTAAAGAATACATTTCTGTTGCAAACGATTTATATAATCAAGGATACGCCAGCCGTGCACAAAAATACGCCCAGGCAGCACTTAAGTTGGATCCAAAATCTAAAGAAGCTGTAGAAATCAGCCAGAAAGCAGAAATCAAAGTAAAATCAGAAGAACTTAAAACTCCTGTTTTCGACAGTTCTTTGAACCCGGTTGTAGAAAAAGATAATTCCATAAAAATTGATGAGCAGAAGATTAAAGAAACAACTCAGTATCTTTTGCAGGCAAAACAGGCTTTTGAAAATCAGAAATGGTTCGATGCCCACTATTATGCAGAAAAAGGCCTTATGCTGGTAACTCCAAAAGATCCAAATGTTGATGAATTAAAAAATATTTCTGTTCAGGCATGGAATAATATTTCAGACATTCATGATAAAAGAAAAACCACAGATCAGTTAGCTTTTGAAGAAAAATACAGAGGTTATCTGGCTTTAGTAGAAAAAGATGATTTAAAAGCCTATTACATTTTTAAAGGTTTAAGCGAACGTTCTTTGGAATATTCCAGAGATTCAGATGTACTTTTCTATCTTGATATTGCCCAGCAAAAAGTACTGGAAAAAACTTTCTTTATAGATGAAACTTTAGAGATGGAAAATTTTGAGCAGGAAAACAATGTTTACTTTGTTCATACATATCCAGATGGCTCTAAAGCTTTATGGTTCTTTAAAGGAATGTCTTCTGTAGATAAAGCCGGTTATTCAGTTCAGTATCTCCGCGATTTTTATATTGTATCTCTTAATCCACAGGGAAAATGGGAACGCACAATGCATGTTCCTTATGCAAAAATTATGCCGGTTCCAATTTCCAGTCTGGATGAAGTAACTGCAAAACTTTATGGAATTACAGAAGATATGAAATCTGTTCCATATATGTTGCTTAAATCTGTAGGCCGTTCAGACTCTTCACAGTGCTATATTCCAGAATTTACATATGCAGATGGAACAAAGGACAACGGTGTAGATTATATGATTTTCCCAATGGCATACAGCGACTTTGTTACATTGGAACGTTCTTCTGGTTCACCTGAAACAATGCCTATTTCTACAATTACTTCTCTTGCATTTAAGTCAAAGCAATATGGTTTTGCAGAATGTATGTATGGACAGATTGTAATGAACCGTTTCTTATATCCATTGTTCATGCTTATTCTTTTAATCCTTCTTGGAACTATAGCCTGGAACAATAGAATTGGGGAAACTCAGTACTTTAAATTCAGCTGGCTTTTAAGCTTCCCAATTATTATTGCTTTGTTCATGTTCTTCTATTATTTGTTCCTGTATGTATTCGAATTTATAAATTATACCCTTATTTCCTGGATAGGAGGCATGGGTGCATTGTTTACCGGCATAGGCATTTATGTGTTTGTGCTCATACTTTCAATGATTCACTTCCTGGCCAGACGCACTAAAGTGTAAAATGGGGTCACTTGCTCTAAAATTAGTATAGTATTAAAATACTTTGCAAAAGAGGATTATATATGACTTTAGAAATGCTGGATAAAGCTGTTAGACGTGTACCTGATTTTCCAAAACCAGGTATTCTTTTTTATGATATTACAGGTATTCTTGTAAACCCAGAAGCTTTTAATTTCTGTCTTGAAAAAATGGTAGAACTTTATAAAGATGCAAAAATTGATGCCATTGCAGCGGTAGAAAGTCGCGGTTTTATTTTTGCAGGACCTTTAGCACAGAAACTGGGAATTCCTCTTGTTTTAATCCGCAAAAAAGGTAAATTGCCAGGTGATACATTCGAATGCAGTTATGCTCTTGAATATGGAACTGCAACTGTAGAAGTACAGAAATCGGATGTTCAGAAAGGTCAGAAGTTCCTTGTTATAGATGATTTGATTGCAACTGGCGGAACTCTTAGTGCAACTAAAAATCTGATTGAGCAGGGAGGCGGGGAAGTAACTGATTTCTTTGGTGTAATTGGTCTTCCAGAATTAAATTATGAAAAAGTGCTTGCTCCTTGCAAAGTAACAACTCTGCTTAATTATGCAGGGGCGTGAGGGTGAAATTAAAAATTAGGAATTAGTGGGGAAATATAAAATGATTAAATTACCAGGAAAATATAAATCAATCTTAAACACAAAAGAAACAGAACATGCAATTGTTGCAATTAAAGACTTTTTTCAGCTTGCACTTTCAACTGAATTGAATTTGACTCGTGTTACAGCACCTCTTTTTGTAGGTAGCGGCACAGGTATTAATGATGACTTAAATGGTGTTGAACGCCCAGTAAGCTTCCCAGTAAAAGCTTTGAATGAACAGAAAATGGAAATTGTTCAGTCACTTGCTAAATGGAAACGCCTTAAAATTACAGAATTAGAAATGGAACCAGGTTTTGGTATTTATACAGATATGAATGCTTTACGTCCAGATGAAGATCTTGATGCAATTCATTCTATTTATGTAGACCAGTGGGACTGGTGTATGGCCATTGATCCAAAAGACAGAACTGTTTATTACCTTCATGAAATTGTAAAAAAGGTTTATCGCTGTATTCAGAGAACAGAATTCTTCCTTTATGACCGCTATCCTGCAATTAAACCAATTCTTCCTAAAGAAATTAAGATTTTATATGCAGACGATTTACAGCGTCAGTATCCAACTCTTACTCCAAAAGAAAGAGAAAATAAAGTTGCTAAAGAATACGGTGCAGTATTTATTACTGGTATTGGTGGCAAACTTGACGACGGTACAATTCACGACGGTCGTGCTCCAGACTATGATGACTGGATTACAGAAAGTGGAGACGGACACCGTGGTTTAAATGGTGATATTCTTGTTTGGAACCCTGTTTTAAACAGTGCTTTTGAACTTTCTTCTATGGGTATTCGTGTTAGTCCAGAAAGCCTTAAAGCTCAGCTGGAAGAAAGAGGTTGCCCAGAACGCTCTAAATATGAATTCCACGCAAAACTTCTTGGTGGAAAACTTACACAGACTTTAGGTGGTGGTATTGGCCAGTCTCGTCTTTGTATGTTCCTTTTGCGCAAGGCTCATATTGGCGAAACACAGGTTAGTGTTTGGACAGATGAAATTAAAAAAGACTGTGAAAAAAGAGGTATTATACTTCTTTAATGAACTACAAACTTTCTGCAGCAGAATTAGAGTCTCAAATTGCTCACCTTACAGAAAAGGGAATTACTGAGCTTACTATCTGCGATGAAAGTATATCCAAAAATAAAAAGAAGCTTCTTTCAATTCTGGGAAAACTTTCTCAGTTTGCACCAGAAGTTTTTGTGTCTTTACTGGTAGATGCATCTGTAATAGATAAAGAACTGGTTATGGCAGCTGCCCAGACTTTTGTTTCTCTGGAAATTCCTTTGGAAACACAGGAAAAGGGTGGCAAACTTCTTTTTGACAAAAAATATTATGCTGGAAAAGCCAGATTGTTAAATGATTTTGGTCTTGTGTTTGGTTTTTCCCTGACTTATGCTGTAACTGCAGGCGATTCCCTTAAAGCTTTTATGGAGCGCCTGGATTTTGCAGTTCAGCAGTATCCTAATCATATAGATTTTCCACAGACAGAAAATGATAAAACGGAACCTAAAGTAACAGGCATTTTTTCTGCAAAAGATATTCGTTATTGCAGAGATGTAGCTTTTGCCTGCAGAACCCTTTATACTGCCGGTCGTGCTGTTCCATGGTTTTTGTCTGTACTTAAACCTTTAAAAATATATCCGTCCAGACTTTTTGCAGATTTTTCTGAATGGCAGCGGGTAAACAATTGTGACTTTAAAAGCGGGTTTGTACCAGAAAGTGAAAAACACAAGGCTCTGGAAAAAATGCAGCTGCTTTTTATAGAACAGAAGTACGAAGAAAAAAATAAGAGAGAATATATTCAGTTAGTGCAGAATCTTATCAGCATAAACGGTGCTATGTCCCGGCTGGCAGGGGAAGGTGAAGAAGCTGTTGTAGAAACACAGTATCATCCCGACGATTTGTTTGGTCCTGAATCTTTAGATTTGGAAGGTTTTATTGAAAATGTTTGTATGGAACATTGCAAGGTAAAATGTTTTATTTCAGAAGACGGCCCCGATTATGCTTTTGTGTAGGTAACGGATGAAAAAGAGTTTATTATTTACAGCTTTATTTTTACTGGCAGGTCTTGCTTTTGCCAGAACAGAGCTTTCGGAAATCAAAAAATATTCGGTAGATACTTTATACAGCAAACTTAGAGCCAAAGATGCAGATGTAATTAATGCTGTAAAAAACAGACAGGTAAATCTGAATAAAGAAACAGTGCTTGGTTATACAACTTTAAGTTATGCTGCAATTGATAATGATGTAGAAATTGTAAAACTGCTTTTGGAAAGCGGAGCAAAACCTGATGCTGGAATAAATTTTCCTCTTTATGAAGCTTGCTGGGCTGGTGAAAACATAAAAAACCGCTATGAAACAATCAGCCTTTTATTACAATATGGTGCAAACATCAATAAAAAACACAGAAATACTACTTATACACCTTTAATGGCAACTATAAAAAAGCAGAATGGTTTATATGCGGCTTATCTGGTGGCTCATGGTGCAAAAGTTGATATTTTAAATTCCGAAGGTGAATCTGCTCTTATGCTGGCAGTTGACTATAGAGCAGGAAAAAGTGATTCTACTGTAATCAGAAAACTTTTAGAAGCCGGTGCAAATGTAAACTTTATTGCCAAAAATGGAAACACAGCTCTTTCTATTGCATGTTTTAACGGCGATTATGAAATTGTAAAACTTTTGTTAGATAAAGGGGCTGTTGCTACAACTACTGCCAAAAACAAAAATGAAATTCCAATTTTAAATGCCTGTTATGCGGGAAGTTATGAGTCTGTTTTAGAATTAATGAAGCACGGTGCAGATATAAATATTAAAGACTCTTACGGTACAACAGCTTTATTGCTTTCCTGCATGTCGGTAGATAATCCTGATTTAATTAATTTGTGCATTAAAAATGGTGCAGATGTAAATTATGTGGATCCTGTAAGTGGACACACTTCATTTATTCTGGCTGCAATGTGGAATCATCCTAAGCAGATGGAAGTCTTATTCAAAAATGGTGCTAACACAAAATATGTAAATCCTAATATTGGAAACACTTTGGAATATATTATTGCCAATGGAATTATAGAATCCGAACCTCCATTCTTTCATGCAAATGAACTTGGTGGTGCAATTTTCGGAATTGAAAAGGGGATGCTTTCAAATAATCCGAGTGTGAACTTACGAACATATACAATTCACTATATGAATCTGGCTAAAACCGAAGAAAAACAGGAAGATTATAAAAAACTGCTGGATGTTGAAATTAAACATTCTTATAAAGGGGAACCTCAATATACAATTTACGAAGCCGCAATTTTGAATAAGAGTGAATATCTTGCTGCCCATAAAAACGATTTGTTTTCAAAACTGGAAGAAGCAGATTTTGACGGATATACTCCATTGCAATATGCAAAAAAATACCGCAGTTCAGATGTGGAAAAAATGCTTATTAAAGCAGGCGCCACAAAATAACCTGTCATGAATAAACGGCTTTCTTTTTCAACAGACAAAAAAATCAGAGTAGACTCATTTTTGCGAGATGAACTTCCTGCTTTAGTTGGAGGTGAATGTTCCAATTCAAAAATTCGCCGACTTATTGTTGCAGGTTGTGTCAGCGTAAATGGCAGAAAAGTTATTCGTCCTGCTTTTGAATTACGGGGCCAATCATCTATTATTGTTGAATTTGATGAAGAAAAGTTCTTTTTTGAAAAACAGCCTGATGACATTAAGTTTGAAGTTACAGATGCTGCAGTTCTTTTTGAAGATGAAAATCTTATTTTTATAAATAAACCTTCAGGTTTTCCTGTGGAACAAACTATTACAGGGAACCGGGCAAATCTTCATGATGCAGTAGTAGATTATTTATGGAAAAGAAATCCTGAATTAAGAAATCCACCTTATGTGGGAATTATGCACCGGCTTGATAAAGACACATCTGGAGTTATTCTTTTTACAAAAAACAGGGGAATAAACAAAGCCGTATCAGACATGTTTCAAAGTCATAATTTTGAAAAAAAATATGTGGCTGTTGTGGAAAAACGGGGCAGCTATAAGGTTGGGCAGCAGTTTACTGTAGAAATGTTTATGGGACGCATAAGCGGTAAAAGTCAGGCCGGTAAATGGGGAAAAGTTTCTCAGGAGCAGGGCGGACAATATTCTAAAACAGATTTTTCTATATTAAAAGAAGTACAAATAGAAGGAAAAAACTGCTTTTTAATAGAGTGTAATTTGTATACAGGAAGAACACATCAGATAAGGGTGCATCTTGCTTCCAAAGGTCTTCCTATTTTAGGCGACGAACTTTATGAAGGTGGCTGCGGAAATCGTCTTTATCTTCATGCAAAAACTCTGGCAGTGAAAAATGAAGAACTGGATTTTTGTGTAGAAGCTCCAGAAGAAATATTTTCGAATTTTTTTCTAAAATTTATTGACGATTACCACTAGAAATTAGTAATTTAAACACTATAAAAGATTATATAGTAAGGAACTTTTAAATGGCTGAAGAAAAACAGACATCTGAAACAGAAGAAAAAGTTGAAAATCAGGAAACTAAAGAAACTGAAGTAAATACAGAAGAAACAGTTGCTGAAGAACCAAAAGAACCTACTTTGGAAGAAAAATATGCAGCTTTAGAAAAAGAAAATGCTGACTTAAAAGACCAGCTTTTAAGACGTGCTGCAGATTTTGATAACTATCGTAAAAGAATGATTAAAGAAAAGGCTGACACTGCTGAATATGCAAATGCAAATCTTTTGGCAGATTTGTTGGACAGTCTTGATAACTTTGACCGCACAGTAGAAGCTGGCGCAACTGCAACAGATGTAAAATCGGTTGTAGAAGGTATTAAAATGATAAACAGCAATCTTGTTAAGATGCTGGAAGATAAATATGGCCTTAATGGTTATGGTAAAGAAGGAGATGAATTTAATCCTGATGAACATGAAGCCATTGGTCGTATGGAAGAAGATGTTGAAAAGGAAACTTTGAAACAGGTTTATCTTAAAGGTTATAAACTTAAAGATAAAATTATCAGACACGCTAAAGTAATGGTTAGTGTGCCAAAAGCTTAGTAATTAAAATAAAATAAATAAATATACCGGGTGACATTGCTTTTGTTATACGTCATTGTCAAGGCACGCGTTGCTTAAAGCCTTGACAACGCCGTTTAGCGATGTTATCCGGGAGGATAACATCGCTATGGGAAAAATTATTGGTATTGACTTAGGAACAACAAACTCTTGTGTTGCTGTAATGGAAAACGGTGAACCAGTTGTAATTCAGAATGCAGAAGGTGGACGTACAACTCCTTCTATCGTAGGTTTCACATCTAAAGGAGACAGAATTGTTGGTGCTCCTGCTAAAAACCAGATGGTAACAAACCCAAAAAATACAGTTTATTCTGTAAAACGTCTTATTGGTCACAGATTTGGTGAACTTCAGGGTGAAGCTACAAAACTTCCATATACAGTAGTAGACAATGGTGCAGACTGTCGTGTTGAAATTGATGAAGCTGGAACTAAAAAACAGTATTCACCACAGGAAATTTCAGCATTCATTTTGCAGAAAATGAAGAAAACTGCAGAAGATTATCTTGGACAGGAAGTTACAGAAGCTGTAATTACAGTACCTGCTTACTTCAACGATGCTCAGCGTCAGGCTACAAAAGATGCTGGTAAAAT
>JAKSTH010000043.1 GCA_024402655.1 Treponema sp.
AAGGAGCTATTTATTTGATTAAATCGCGAGCAAGAATTTTTGCGATATTAGGTCTCTTCTGAAGATCACCTTTTAAGCCTTCTTCACGAGCTTTGTTTACATAGTCTTTTGACTGGAAAGAATATATAAAGTTTGTATGAACATCGTATGTGCCTTTCATTAAAGCATATGCATCTTCTGTCATTACCAATTCTTCATCAGTTGGAATTACGAAAATCTTTGTCTGTGAATCGTCAGCATGGATATAAGTTTCAGCATTACCTGTGAAAGACCATTCGTTGCGCTGTGCATCAATCTTAATACCGTAGTTTTCAAGACCTGAACAAGCCTTCATACGAGTGATTGGCCCTCTTTCACCAACACCTGCTGTCCAAACAATAGCGTCTACACGGCCAAGTTCTGCAGCGAATGCACCAATGTATTTTTTAATGCGGAGAGCTTCCATTTCAATAGAAAGCTGGCAGAGTTTATCGCCTTTTGCAGCATCAATTTCAATATCGCGGCGGTCAGAGTATTTTGTAGTAATACCAAGACAACCAGATTTCTTGTTCAAAGCTGTATCCATTTCATCAGCGCTCATACCAGTTTTGCGCATAATATAGAATGGAAGAGCTGGGTCAACATCACCAGAACGAGTTCCCATTACAAGACCTTCAAGTGGAGTAATACCCATTGTTGTATCATAACAAACACCACCTTTTACAGCACACATAGAAGAACCGTTACCTACGTGACAAATAATAATGTTACAATCTTTTGGATCTTTTCCTAAAAGAACTGCAGCACGTTTTGCTGTATAAAGGAATGATGTACCGTGGAAACCATAACGGCGTGCACCATATTTTTCATACCATTCACGTGGAATAGCATACATAAATGTTTCTTCTGGCATTGTCTGGTGCCAAGCTGTATCCATAACTGCAGCGTGTGGAACATTTGGCATAACTTTCTGAGCAGCTTCAATACCCATAATGTTAGCTGGCATGTGGAGTGGACCAAGGTCAATTACTTCACGGAAACCGTCTAATACTTCTGGAGTAATAAGAACTGATTTTGTGAACTTTTCACCACCATGGAGTACACGGTGACCTACAGCTCCAATTTCGTCCATAGATTTAATAACACCAACTGTTGGGTCAGTAATTTCTTTAATAATTAATTCAATTGCTTCTTTGTGTGTAGGACATGGAGATTCAATTTCTGTTTTCTGTCCTTTTGCTTTGTGAGTAATACAAGAACCTTCAATACCAATGCGTTCTACAACGCCACTTGCCATTACTTCTTTGTTATCCCAATCGTAAACCTGATACTTTGCCGATGATGAACCACAGTTCAATGTCAAAATTACCATAATATATGTCCTTTAAATAAAATAAAAAATAGATAAAAAATTATATTCCTATTTGTGAGGATGTTCAATAAGTTTTGTTTTTAATTTGCGATTCTGTTTTGTCTGCTAGATTACATTATTGCCGGGAACAATTTTCACATCTTTCTTATACAAATATTTAAGAGGATGTAAATCCATGGCATTCATAGACCAGCCGCCTATTAAATCTGTATTAATGACATTTGCTGTTACCGGATGCTGAATAGGCATAACCATGCAGTTATCAAGTAATAAAGTTTCTGCCTGAGCATAATACTTAAGACTTTCTTCTCCACTGCTCAAAGCAGCATTTAAAAGTAATTCATCAAACAAAGGATCTTTATAATTTGCTGCATTCAAAGTTGAATCAGAACGGAATAATTCCAGAAATGCAGCAGGATCTGCAAAGTCACCAATCCAGGTATAAATGAATAAATCTGCTGTAGAAGTTTCTACACCCTGCAAATACTGACTAACAGGAATCTCTTTAACCTGCAAAGCAATCTTTAAAGAGTCACAGGCACTTTTCATAAGCAGCAACTGTTCTGTAGAAAGACTTCCTTTGGAAATTTCTACTTTAAGAGGAACAAGAACTTCTTTTGGAATACCATATTTTTCTCTGGCAGCATCCATAAGTCTGCCGGCTTCTATTAAATCTGTAAAATCATAACCTTCTACTTCCGGATACCCAGTCAAAGGATAAACGTAAGTTGAAGCAGGAACATAGTAATTTCTTCTAAAAAGTTCCCATGGGAAAGCTTCGAATAAAGCCTGGCGGAATTCCAGATGAGCCCAGACAGACTGAACATCTTCCTGCATTTTAAAAAACATGAAACTTGTTCCATATTGTGCATTAATCAAAAAATCCTGGCGGTCTATAAGGCGTTTTGTGGAAATATTTGCATAGACCCAATCCGCCTTTCCTGTGTTATACAAAAAAGCATTTTCTTCTTCATCATCATTTTGAATAAATGTGATTTGCTGGACTGCTACATTATTTTTGTCCCAATATTCTTCATTCTTCTTTAATGTAAACTGAAGTTTCCCCACTTCCGGATTTGTAATCACCTGATCAAAAACATAAGGCCCCGAAAAAGCAGTAGGATTTTCCAGATTGATTACAGAAAAAGCCGGGTGACACAAAATTTTAGGCAGATAACTGGCAGGCTTACATAAGCGAATCATAAGTTTATCATCTGCCTGAACATAAATTCCAACAGAATCTGCATCGGCCTTTCCTGTTCTATATTCTGCAGCACCTTCTATAACATCCAGCAATCCTGCATAAGGAGCCTGAGGATTAGACAAAAGTGCCAGCCATGATTGTCTTACATGTTCTGCAGTAATTTTTTCGCCGTTACTGAATTTTGCATAAGGATTAATCTGAAAAATCCATCTTTTTTTATCACGGGCAATTTTGTAATCTATGGCAATAGCATACATTGGCTCCAGTGTAACCGGATTATAAGAAAAAAGACCTTCGTAAATGCCGCTTAAAACAGGCATATCACTGGAAAGGTCTGTTAATTGTGGATTCAACTGATGATTTACACACTCTTCAACAATTGTAATATTGTCATTTTTTACCTGCGCAAAACAGGTAACAGAGCCTGCAACTGCAAATAAAATTGCAATTACAGTTTTAATATATTTTCTTGTTTTCATTATTTGTTAATTCCAAGTTTTTCCATCTGTTCAATTTCTTCCCGAACAGAAATATATTCACCACGCTTTTTGTTTACAGCGACAATAAGGTTTTTGTAAGAAGACAAATCTATTTTTAAACCTTTTACTTTTGGTCTAAGAAGGATTTCTACATTTGCCTTAAAATGTTCATCAAGAGCATTTATAATAGTAAACAACTGCTGGTTTTCAGAAATCTGCTTGTTCAAAAAGATTAAAATATTTTCTTCTGTAGAGCTTCTGATTTTTCCCAATTCAGGACCATTTATACTAAATGAACCATATATTCTCTGTTTCTTTTCTAAATCTGCAAGAAATTCCCGGGCAACAATTCTTGTAACCGATTTAGCACCGGTTTTAGTATCTGTAACAGAAACATTACAAATACGTTCTTTTTCTTTTATGCCAAAAGCCTTTTTAAGACTGGCAATAAGTTTTGCAAAGAAAGTCTTTTTTTCTGTAAAAAGCAAATCAAAGTTGTCTGCCATTTTATCTTTAAGCGCACCAATAACAGGAGCCAATCCACTTAAAGCGACAACAGTTTGAATAAGCATTTCTTTTGGATCCGGACCTTTTTTCTCCTGTTTTACAACCTTTTGTGGAATACCAAGGCTTGTTAAAACTTTGGCTTTAATATCTTCTCTATTTGGATCCTGATCTTCTCTTACAATTTCATTTACCAGATCAATATAAAAAGCTTTTTTTCCACCTACTTTACCAAAAACCCTTTTAATTTCAGCAACTTCTTCATCTGGAGAACTAAAAGCTTTTTGGGCGTCGAATTCTGAATTAAGGAGAATATCTTTTCTTAAGCGGAGTTTAATATATTCTTTTTGAAATGTTCCCATTTCATTCAGGACTTTATTTATTTCGATTGTTACGTTCTTACATTTTTCCAGACTGTCTGTAATGTTACTTAAAACAACTGCAGGACTATTTACACGAGCCTGATTTATTACAGTAGCAAGGTTACGGGTATTACAGTGTGCACTGTTCATAGAAAGATTTGCCCAGTCAAAAACCTTGTTCAAATCAAGAAGCTTTTTAATTTTATCGATAGTAAGATTTTCTGTTGAAAAACGGAAATACATACAGATAAAGTCCAGCATGGTTTCAAATTCAGAAATGCGTTCACCAAGGACTGTCTGCATTTCACCATCGCTGAATGGAGTTGTTGGAGTAACGACAATTTCAGAGATTCTTCTGTCCAGCTTATATGGGTCTGGCACAATAAGATCTTTTTTTGTGAGCATTTCATTAAGATTTTTAATACAGCTATAAAAAAGTCTGTAAGACTCAAGTAATTGAGGAAGTCGTTCTCTGTCGAACCATTCTTGTTTTAGTGCAATAGCCTTATCCAACTGGCTTAAGTATTCGTTATCCATTTCCATACTTCAATTTTCGGCAGTTTTTGTCTGTTTCTGTATCTTTTTTTGGGTAATTGTACATAGTGAACAATTATATTATTCTGTTTTCATGAATCTTATTAGCGAAAACCAATCTTATAAAAATCTTCTTTTAGAAAACTTTGTTAAATATGTAAAAATCTGGTCGGAAAGTTCTGGGGAACAAGCTGATAAAGGTGTTTTCCCTTCTACCCCACAGCAATGGGATATTGCAAATACTTTGTGCCAGCAGCTTAAAGACATGGGCATGGAGCAGGTTCAGGTAACAGATAAATGCTATGTTTATGCAAATCTTCCAGCTTCTAAAGATATGGAAAATGCAGACAGTGTTCTTTTTCTTGCCCACATGGATACTGTAGACGAAGTAACTGGTAAAAATGTTCAGCCACAGATTATTAAAGACGATGGGTCTTACACTGGGGACAGAGAAGATACAATCATTACAACAGATAAAAAAACTTTGCTTGGTGGAGACGATAAAGCAGGCATTGCCACAATTTTGACATCTTTGGAATATATAATCAAAGAAAAGTGCAGCCATAGTGCTGTAGAAATTATTTTCTCCCCTGATGAAGAAACAGGACACGGCATGGATTTTGTTCCATTGGAACTGATTAAATCTAAATATGCTTACACTGTAGACGGTGGAGATTTAGGAGAAATGGAAACAGAATGCTTTAATGCCTGGTCTGCCACAGTCACTTTTACAGGAAAAGCATGTCACACCGGCTATGCAAAAAAAGGCGGTATGATAAATGCAAACCTTATGCTTTCTTCATTTATGGCTAAATTACCTTTAGATAAAATGCCACAAACAACAGAAGGCTTTGAAGGTTTTATTGCTCCAATGGAAAGTTCTGCAACAATTGAATCTGGCAGCTTAAGTTTGTTGCTTCGTGCCTTTAATATAGAAGAAATTGAAGAAGAAAAACAGCTTTTGCAGACAATTGCCTTGCAGGTGGAAAAAGAATCTGGCGGAATTGTTACTGTTGAATTCAAACAGCAGTATCTGAACATGAAGGAAAAACTGATGGAAAATCCAAGAGTTGTGGAAAGAGTTGTAAAAGCTTTTGAAGCAGCAAATGTGCCGGTTATAAATACACCAATTAGAGGCGGTACAGATGGTTCCCGTTTAACAGAAATGGGAATTCCAACACCAAATATTTTCACCGGTTCTCACCTGTTTCATTCAAGAAATGAGTGGTGTTCACTAAACCAGATGGCAAAAGCTTCCGATATTATCCTAAATATACTTATAGAAAAATAGCGTAAGCTATGAGGTAAAAAAATGCATGAATATTTAATTGAGGGTGGATATCCAATTTCGGGAACAATTAAGGCAAGTGGTAATAAAAATGCGGCACTTCCTTGTCTTGCAGCAACAGTATTAACATCAGAACCAGTAATACTTCATAACATACCAGAGATTCAGGACACTGCTGTAATGATAAAAATTCTTGAAGCCCTTGGTGCAAAAGTTGAAAAACTCAGTAAAAATAACTGGAAAATTCAGTGTGATAAAATAAAAATTACAGAACTTCCAAATGAATTAACAAAAAAAGTTCGTGGCTCAATTCTTTTTGCAGGACCACTTATTGGTAGAACTGGAAAATGTGAAATGATGCCTCCTGGAGGAGATGTAATTGGCCGCCGCCGTGTTGACACTCACTTCCTTGCTTTGGAACAACTTGGGGTAAATATTACTGTAAACGGTCACTTTGCTTTTAATGCAAATAAACTTGTTGGCGCAGACATCTTCCTTGATGAAGCTTCTGTAACTGCAACTGAAAATGCTGTTATGGCTGCTTCTGTTGCAGAAGGAACTACAATTATTCAGAATGCTGCCAGTGAACCACATGTTCAGGATCTTTGTAACATGCTTAATAAAATGGGCGCAAAAATTACTGGAGTTGGAAGTAATATCCTTAAAATTGAAGGTGTTAAAAAACTCCATGCTTGTGAATTTGAAATTGGACCAGATACAATTGAAATTGGTTCTTATATTGGTATGGCAGCCGCAACTCATGGTCAAATTACAATTAAAGGTGTTCGTCCAGAAGAAATGCGTCCACTTAAAAACAGCTTTGCAAAACTTGGTATTTCCTGGCGTATTGAAGGCGATGAACTTACAGTACCACACACTCAAGACTTAAAAGTAAATAATGATATTGGAAATGCAATTCCAAAAATTGATGATATGCCATGGCCAGGATTCCCTGCAGACCTTACTTCTATTATGACAGTTGTTGCAACACAAGTAGAAGGAACAGTTTTGATTTTTGAAAAAATGTTCGAAAGCCGTATGTTCTTTGTTGATAAACTGATTTCCATGGGTGCAAAAATTACACTTTGTGATCCACACAGAGCCGTAGTTTGTGGGCCTTCTATGCTTCATGCAGACCACCTGGTTTCTCCAGATATTCGTGCCGGAATGGTAATGGTTATTGCAGCAATGTGTGCTCATGGTGAAAGCAGAATCAGCAATGTTTACCAGATTGAACGCGGTTATGAAGATTTAGTTGGCCGCCTTCAGTCACTTGGTGCCCACATTAAAAAGGTTGATGTAGAAGAATAGTTTTTACACTACAACAATACCTTTGTAATGAAGACTCTTGATTACTTTTTGTAACTCGGGAGTCTTTTTTATTTGTTCAACAAATTTTACTCTGTCCCTTTCGTCCGCTCCAGGCCTAAGCCCCCATAAAACTGAAGAAAGTTCTAAAGTGGCTTTTTTCCACTCCATTTCTTCCTGAAGATAAATCCAGTTCATCTGGTTTCCGGTGATAACAGGTTGTGTACCAAGCCAGTAGATTTCTTCTGCAGGAAATTCTTTTCTGGAATCAAAAAGGCTGTCATTTTCCATTTCATATTTTTCTATAGATTTTTCTACCAGATTTCTTGGAATACTTGGCCCTGGAACTTCAAAATCGAACCATCGAGTAACTTTTGTTTCAAGCTTCTGACCATGCATCCAACTATCCAAGGCTGCTTCAAGTCCAGGCCCAAATTTTGCATATTGTGGGCCTCCATCCCATGTATCTTTTATCATGTCATATGCAGCGGAATCTTTTGTTAAAACAAATTTATGCCAGAAGGAACTGTCTAACAAACCTGCCGCAAAGAATTGTCTTAAAGTTTCCATGGAATCGATAATAGACTGTGGAGTGTCATACCAGAAACCATAAATCATGTAGGCATGAACAAGCACTCCCGCTTCCTTAAATGCCGCGCAGCTTGCAATTATAGAATCTAAATCAGTTCCTTTATTGATTTTTTTTAGACCAGTTTCTGTTGCAACTTCCAGCCCCGCACTTACAGCACCAAGTCCGCAATAAACAAGGAATGCCGCAAGATCTTTAGAAAATGCCTTTTCAAAACGGACATTGCCCCAAAAATAAAGTTGTTTTCCATGCTGTTCATAATACCGGGCATTATACAAAGCAAAACGTTTTATAACAGCAGGAGGAAGTGCTTCATCTACAAAGTGAATACCGTAAATGTCTTTTTCACAGGCAGTTTTCATTAATCCTTCAAAAAGACGCTGAGCATTTACAGGCTTATAGGAACATACATAATCCAGTTTTGTGTCACAAAATGCACACTTATGCCAATAGCAGCCATGAGCAAGGTAAGCTTTAATCCATGCGCCATCTGTCCAAAGGCGGTGCATAGGATTTTTATCATCACAAAGCCGTGGATATACAGAAAAATCTATATCCTCATAATCTGGCACCAATTCTGTAGTTACCTGATTTTCATATTTTTCATACTCTTTGTCTGCCCAAACTGGTTCTACTGGTTTTTCCAAAGCTTTTCCAGTAACAGGATTTTTATAAAAACGAAGTTTGTAAAGGGGATTAAAATCCTTTATATCATCTACAAAGTTTTCAAAAAAGGCTTTATAAGAACCATACCCTCTGTCAAAACTAAGAGCATCTGTAAACTGCCCAAGACGGACATCAGTAAATTTTCTTAAGTCGGTATTCACATAACCGCCACCCATAAAAATAAATACTCTGTCCCCAAATAACTGCCTGAAAAATCTAGCCACAGCCAAAGCAGGCACAAAAGTACCGGCAAAAGGAACCGAAATGCAAACAATCAGTTTTTCATTTTTTACTCTGTCCCCTTTGTAAGACAATTTTACTCTGTCCCCATTGTAAGATTCTTCCCCATCTGCAAAGGCCAGATAGTCTTTTTCACAATCTTTTAAAACTGGAATAAAAAACTCTTTAATAAAAGGAGACTCTACCTGTTTAAGAATAAGATTAAAATCAGGAATTTCAGCTGAAAGACTTTCGGCATATCGGATCAAAGAAAACTCATTATCAAAAACAGCAGTAATATAATCAGACAAATCTGCCAGAGCGTAAGTGCACAAAAAGTTGATATCATCTACACAAGGTTCACGCTCCAGATTCATTAAGAAAGTTTCCATGCGGTTACCACGAGGTACAAAGGGCGAAAACAAAAACTCATGTTCCTTTTCCCTTGTAGATTTCCCACACCCCCGCAAAGCTTCAGTAATAAAAGGAATCCATTTTATCCACTCCCTTTTAGAACTAACATAACGGCGCAAATTAAAGGCAGTAGCCTCATCACCAGATTTCTGAGCATTTTCAGCCATTTTCAAAGCCTTATCACAAGTTAAATCAAAAATGCGGCTCAATCCTTCCGAACTAAAAATCTTATAAAAAAGTTTAATGTTCAAATCCTGCCATAAAACCTGGCATCCTAAAGACTTAAAATAAGCGCTTAAATAAGCCCCGGAAGGATAAACTGTATTTTGCTGCACCATTGGTGGGTTAATAATTACAACTTTCATATCTTCATTATAATTCATCTGTTACTTATTCACTAGTCAAAGTTTTTACATATAGATACAATGTTGAAATCTATGAAAAGTTTACAAAAATCTGCCATTGCATCCATTGCATTTTTAATTCTCACCAGCACACTTCTTCTTTCCTGTAAAACTACAGCTCCAAAAGAAGATTATCTTGCAGATTTACCTCTCCTAAATGTAAACCAGGAATACATTATACTTGAACCACTAACAATCTATACAACAAATGCCTTTGGAAAACTCACTTTAACACAGGCAAATTCAGTATTATACACAAGAAACCGAAAAGCAGGTTTAAAATCACCTTATCTCTCCCAGTATTATGCCTGTCTTTTTACCCCAGACACAATTACAGCATTAGAAACTGCTTATAAAAAATACCTTTCAGATTTTGAAAATAAAAAACTGATTAGAAAATCCACACGAACAAAACATGCATACGGTACATTTCATGCAGATTTGCATTGGGGAACTTTTCAGGACATTATGGAAAACGAAGGAACCGGGAAAATCTATTTCGGCTACACCTTTATAGAAAATTCCCCATATTTCACAATTTCTGCAGCCCCACTACACAACAAGGAATACGACAGAATTGGCAGCACAGTTCCACAAAACAGCTTACCTTATGATGTATATTTTACAAAAAGTCAGATGGAACAATTCATAAAAGCACTTACTTCAGAAAATCTTCGTTCATATTGGCAAAGTTTTTAATCATTGATAAAATCTGATTTATGTCAGAAATTACATTACAAAAAACAGAAAACATTCTTGGTACAGAAAAAGTCGGAAAACTTTTAGCAAAGTTTGCAATTCCCGGAATCATAGCAATGGTTGTTAATTCTTTTTACAACATTGTTGATCAGATTTTTATAGGAAACTACGTAGGTTATTTAGGAAATGGTGCTACATCAGTTCTTTTCCCAATGACTACATTTGCAATGGCATTTGCCCTTTTATTCGGTGATGGAGCAGCCGCATATTTAAGCCTTAAACTTGGTGAAAAAAAAGAAGATGATGCTGCAAAAGGAACTTTGGCTGGTATTATCAGTTTCACAGTAGCCAGCATTTGTCTTACAATTGTTTATCTTATTTTTATGAAACCTTTATGCATTATTTTTGGTGCATCAGAAGGAATTTTACCTTATGCAATTGAATATGGAACAATCATTACTTTAGGACTTCCATTCTGCGGTTTGTGTGCAGGTGGTTCAAGTATTATCCGCGCAGATGGAAACCCTCGTTTTAATATGATTGGATTGTTCTTAGGAACTTTCTTAAATCTTACATTAGATCCACTCTTTATTATAGTATTCCACTGGGGAGTAAAAGGCGCCGCTCTTGCAACAATCATTGGACAGGCCGCAAATGCCATATTAAATCTTTATTACTTCACACACAAAATGAAAAGTGTAAAAATCACCCGCCAAATGATTAAACCATGCCTTTCTTACATTTCCCGCATTTCTAAACTGGGAGTTTCCAGTTTTATTACACAAATGGCACTTGTTGTTGCAATCGCTACAAGAAACCATGTACTTGTAAAATACGGTGCAATGAGCAAATATGGTCCAGATATTCCAGTAACAACTCTTGGAATTACAATGAAAACCTTCTCAATTATTATGAGCGTTATTATTGGTCTTTCAGCTGGTGCTCAGCCAATTTTCGGTTACAACTACGGAAGCCGTAAATATGACAGAGTTAAAGAAACTTATAAAACAGTGGCCATTATTTCTACTATTATTTGTACAATTGCATTCCTTGTAGCACAGTTCAAACCAATGGCCATAATCAGCATATTTGGTTCAGAAGATGAAATTTACAATGAATTTGCCATTAAGTGTATGCGTATTTATCTTATGCTGATTCCAACTGTTGGTATTCAAATTATGAGCGGAATCTTCTTCCAGGCAGTGGGATATCCTGTACAATCTTCAATTTTGTCTCTTTCAAAGCAGATTATTTTCCAGATTCCTGTTACACTTATAATGCCAATATTCATGGGTGTGGACGGCATTTTATGGGCAGGACCAGTTTCTGATGTTTTAGCCCTGGCAGCAACATTAATAGTATTGCTGATATACTGGAAAAAGATATTTACACCAAAACCAACTTTAGGATAAAAACATGATTACTATTTTACCACAAACAGACAAAGAACCATTAAATACAATCGGATACTGTGCCGGAGTTTGCTGGAACAGCCCAGTTGATGATAAAGAAAAAAATATCAAAAGAGCAAAATCCTGCATTCAAAGTGGTCACACAAGAACAGCTGAATATCCTGATGTTTTTTGTGTAATCGAAGGTTATTCAGCTCGCTGTATTCGCGAACTTTATACACACATTATTGGCACAACAAGATTACAAAGTTCTACCCGCTATGTTGATGCTAAAACCATGAATGTTGATGAAGAATTCTATTATCCTTTTAAAGATGAAGCTGCACAAGTTTATAAAGAAGGACTTACAAATATTATGAACACCTATGGCAAACTGGAAGAATTAGGCTACCCAAAAGAAGATGCCGCAAACATTCTTCCACTTGGCATGGATACAAAAATTGTCTGGAAAATTAATTTG
This sequence comes from Treponema sp., assembly GCA_024402655.1. GTDB lineage: Bacteria > Spirochaetota > Spirochaetia > Treponematales > Treponemataceae > Treponema_D. The sequence goes on from JAKSTH010000043.1 coordinate 11,894, forward strand.
CGTGGACTTATGCATTTTATGAACTTACGCCTTTGTGCCAGAGCATACAAAGAAATTAGAGCACTTTCCAACGAATTAAAAGCCGAACTTCGTAAACTTTCTCCAGAATGGGACTGGATTTGCGACAATCTTCTCTTACCAAAATGCGAAGCCGTAGGCTATTGTGATGAAGCCAATTCATGCGGAAGAAAAATCACAAAAGCTCAGATGCAACAAGCCGTTGCCGAATGGAAAGAACGAAATAAATAAAGTCTACCTGTCATTTCAAGCGCATATTCCGCTGCGCTCTAGTCGAAATGACTATATTTGTAGAAGAACCTGGGATTAATTTTTTAAATTCTGAATTTCATCTATTGTGAGTTTTGTGAACTTTTCTATTAATTTTATATCAATATTATCTTCCAGCATTCTTTTAGCAGTTTCAATTCGTTCCTGTTCAAGCCCCTTGTTGAATCCTTGACTTATCCCCTGTTTCATTCCATTAGCGAAGGCTTCTTCCTGTTTAACCTGAATATCTAAATCGTAGTCATATTTGGCACATAACATGTTTTCTACCTCCGTAATTTTTCTCTCCAGATAATTTGGCAGGAACCCTTTCTTTTTGGCCTGCTGTATTACTTCCTTGCAGGAATCCGGGTTCTGCATATCTGCATTTTCATAAACATAATTTATGAAGCTGGAATACTCCCTGATTTTATCACACTTGCTTACAAATGGTAAGTCTGTGTTTCCTATGTTGTAGATTTTTACCTTAAGTTCCAGAGCAGGTTCCTGTGTTGTATCAATAAATGCATCTGAAAGTTTTAGTTCTGAAACAGCCGGTAAATCTGATTTTCCGTTGTAAAATACAAAGAACTCTGGTGTTGGAATTGGATAAGTTCCTGTGAGATACCTGGCCCTGCCTGGAACAATTGAAGAATAGATTCTTGTGATGTATTCCAGAAAACGAAGCGGCATGTTGCTGTTTATGGTACTCTGATGTTCCATCAAAACCACAAGATGTCCGTCTATTTCCATGCCCAAATCATTCTTGTAGGTTTTGTAAACTGTGTCATCAATAAGCCGTAATTTAAGTTCACAGTTTTCCAGTGTGTAATGAGTGTCGTGGATTGCATTGTAAAGTTCTAAGAAATTCTGTTTCCCTACAACTTCATCAATTCCAAAATAGTCGATAAATAATGATGATTTGATTTCCCGCTGAATCTTTTTTGACAAATAAAGCCTCCTTATTTTTACATAAGTAATATTGCTTTATTGTGAAAAAAAAGGAACTTTTTTAAATGCTCACTTGGCACAAATATTGCAATAATTAAACTCCGAAAAAAAAGGAGGATTTTTTCAAGATGAAAAAAATCGTATTAGGAATGGCAGCAGTTGCTATGGCAGCTTCAATGTTCGCCGCAGAACCTGCTTCAAATCCAAGTGTAGTAGAATTCACAGGTGATGCATCTGTAACTTGGGGTGTAGATCTCGACACAAACAAAACTGGTTTCAAAAATGATGAATCAGCTAGCTTCAAAATGAAATTGTTCGATACAGGTACTAAATCAACTTCTGGTGATGGTATTTGGGCAGAACTCAAAATCAAAATTGAAGATGATGATGGAGTTGGACCAAACGGTGTAAACAACGGTGATTTCAAAGGTAAAGCTGCTGCTGTAGATGCTGCAATGTTCCACATCAATGATTTCTATATTGGAATCAGATCTGGCGATACACAGACTGGTGAACTTGATATGAACACAGCACTTCGTTCAGCTGGTTTCTGGCAGAACCCAGGACGCTGGTTAGAAAATGTAGGACCTGCTGCTTATTCACAGGGTATTACAGCTGGTTATGGTAATAATAACTTTGATGTTGCTGTAGACTTCCGTTCAGCTGAAGCTACTCAGTATTCAAATGACTATGCAATCGCTGCAGAAGCTAAATTAAAAGACAGCAACGAATGGGTTGGTGGTCTTGATGTTAGAGCTGGTGTTTCTTATGGATTCAATGGTAAAGAATTAGGATATTCTGCATCTGCTGGATACAAACTCGGAATTACAGACACATTGTATGTTAAACCAGTTGCTGGTGTAACAGGAATGAAAGATGCTGATCCAACAATCGCTGGTGTTGTTCTCTTAGGTTGGGGTGACACAAACGGTTATGGTAGCGTAGGTCTTCCATACTTTGGAGATGATCAGTCACGTGGTATGACACCAGGAATCTCTGTAGCAGTAAAAACAAACAAAGTTTAAGGAAAACAGGTAACTGTACTTGCTCCAGCATTCTATCTTGGTGATGTAGTTGCTAACCTTAAAGCTGCTGCTTATGGTGAAATTGGTATCGTAGAAGATGCAGATGGTGCTGCAATGGCATTCGCTGCTGGTGTTGGATATGACATTAAAGCTGATGATGTAACAATTACACCAAAAGTAGCTTGTCGTTATGAAAATGACAAATACACTACTTCACTTGTTCCAGGAAGTACTGCATTCTTCCCAGTTGCTGCTGGTAACTACTTCGATCTTACAGCTTCTGTAGATGTAACAGGTCTTATCAACAATACAACATTCTCTGTTGCTTATGTTTCAGGAAACCTTGCTGCTGCAACAGCAGAAAAAGGATCTATCAACTTAACAGCAAAGATTTCTTTCTAAGTTTAGATTTACCTAATACTTAAATAAGTGGCTGCTTTCTTTATGAAAGTGGCCACTTTTATTAATACACAATACTAATATCCTATGAAAAAAAAACTAACAATTGGAATAATCCTCACCTTATTAATATCTTGTGCTTCAAATAATATAAATGATTATTCAGAAGATTATGAAACCGAATATCCAGATTTTACAGAAGCAATAATTAAACCTGAAATTACAGAAGATTTTCTTGGCGACTTTGATCCAATTGAAATGGAAAACCTTATCTTCTTAAAAAAAACAAATTCAACATTAAGTCCAAAAGAAATTAATTCCATATATTTAATTCCAAGAACGAACACCGTTGAATTAACATTCCGCGATAGTGTAAATACTATTACAGTAATTCTGAATAAAATTGAAAGAGAAAAAATCATTTCTGCATGTAATACTTTTTTGCAACAATATGATGAAAAGACTCTTCCTCATCACAAAATAAACTCAAAAACAGCATACATTACATCACAATGTTCACTTTGGTTTGGTGTTTTGAGTAGATCTACAGGAACTTCAAAAAACGATTATTATATAAATTGTGAGTTTATAGACAAAAGACCTTATCTTTTATTACATTTTATACCATCAAGATGCGAAAATAAAACAGATGTTTTTACACCAAAAATTTCTTTATATCTTTCACCTACCCAAGTTAAAGATTTTATAGCACAAATATCGCAAGAAAACTTAAATATTCTTATTAATGAATTAGAAAACAAAGCTTATACCTACTAGGCACTTATATTTATAATTCCTTGTTTTCTAACAAAACTTTAATCTACTCATTCCTGCTTTATTATTGATAAAACACTTCTTTTACATAAAACTTTATACATCAATTGTTACAAGAGGATAATAAATGATATATGGCTATATTCGTGTAAGCACCGATAAACAGACTGTTGAAAACCAGCGATTTGAAATTACAAAATTCTTAAAACACACAAAACTAAAAGTTGATGAATGGATAGAAGAAACAATAAGCGGAACAATTTCTCCAAATAAAAGAAACCTGGGAAAATTACTTAGTAAAGCTAAAAAAAACGATATTATCATTTGTTCAGAGCTTTCCAGATTGGGAAGAAACATGTTTATGATTATGTCTATTTTAAATATTCTTATGGAGCGTGGGGTAATTATTTATACAGTTAAAGAAAAATACAAATTGGGAGATGACCTTTCCAGCAAAGTTTTAGCATTTGCCTTTAGTATTTCAGCAGAAATAGAACGTTCACTCATTTCTCAAAGAACAACTGAAGCGCTAAAAAGAAAAAAAGCAGAAGGAATTATTTTGGGCCGCCCAAAAGGTAAAAAAAACAAAACTCACAAACTTTCCGGCTGCGAAACACAAATAAGAAACATGCTGCTGGAAGGTAACACAAAAGTTTCCATCAGTAAAAAACTAGGCGTAGCAGAATCAACATTATATAATTTTATAAAAGAAAAAAAGATTTATATTTACTAAAATACACATTCATTCTTTTTTATGATATATTTATAGTATGGATTCGAATATCTCATTTATAGATAATTTTTCTTCTCACCTTTTTTGGGATACAGACAGATCTCAATTAGATTTTACAGAACATAAAGATTATATAATAAAACAAGTTTTGGAATTTGGTTATGACAAAGACTGGAAATTATTAAAACAAAAATATTCTATAAATCAAATAAAAGAATCTGCAATGAATGCCAGAACATTAGATAAAAAAGCTGCTTCTTTTATAGCATGCCTTACAAACACAAATATTAAGGATTTCAGATGTTATACTACAACACACTCCAACAGTCTACATTGGAATTATTAAAAAATATTCAAAAAATTCCAATCTTTAAAGACTGCCGATTAGTAGGTGGAACATCTCTGGCGCTGCAATTAGGACACAGAAAATCAATTGATTTAGATTTTTTTGGTTCAATAACAGCATCACCTTTAGAAATTCAAAGCGAACTTTCGCAAACAGGGAATCTACAAATTATCCAGGAATCCAAATTTATTTTTCAATATATTATCGATAATGTTAAAGTTGATTTTGTAAATTACCCTTACCCTTGGCTTTCTGATGCAATTTTAGAAGATGATATAATACTGGCAGACAAAACAGATATAGCTGCAATGAAACTTTCGGCCATAACCAACCGCGGTACAAAAAAAGATTTTATCGATTTATATGAATTATTAAATCACTTTACCTTATCACAGATTTTAGACTTTTATTCAAAAAAATATTCAAATGGCATACCATTTATGACAATCAAAAGTCTGACCTATTTCGAAGATGCAGAATCAGATCCTATGCCATTTATGATGAACTCTGTCACATGGGATAAAGTAAAAACTAAAATTTTACACGAAGTTCAGTCTCTTTCCATATAACATTCACATCACACAAATTTATTAAAATCTACCCATTCAGAATAAAACAACTGGCATATTTCTTGCTATAAAAATTCCTCCGAAAAAAAAGGAGGATTTTTTCAAATGAAAAAAATCGCAATGGGAATCGCAGCAGT
>JAKSTH010000044.1 GCA_024402655.1 Treponema sp.
AAATTAAAACATAGTCAGCAATCCAGATTGGAATAAGCTTTCCGTTTACAGGGTTTATTGCATAGCTTCCAGAGAATACACCAGTTTTGTCTTTTGCCAAATCTGTACGTTCAAGATCAGATTTTTTAGCTGCTTCTTCCTGATACTTTTTAACTGCGTCAGCCTGTTCTGCAGTTGTGATTGCAGGAATGATTTTATGTTCTGGAGAAACAACCATGTAAGTTGCACCGAACAATGTATCACAACGAGTTGTATAAACTGTAAGATTGTTTTCTGTTGGTTTTCCGTCTTTGTCTGCTACTGTGAATGTTACTTCTGCACCTGTAGATTTTCCAATCCAGTTGTGCTGCATTGCTTTTACAGATTCTGGCCAGTCCAAACCTTCCAGATCCCCGTCAAGTTTGTCTGCGTAATCAGTAATTTTTAAAATCCACTGACGAATTGTTTTATGTGTTACCTGAGAACCACAGCGTTCACATTTACCTTCTTTTACTTCTTCGTTTGCAAGACCTGTTAAACAAGAAGGACACCAGTTAATTGGAGTTTCAGCTTCGTATGCCAGACCTTTTTTATAGAGCTGTAAGAAAATCCACTGTGTCCATTTGTAATAATCTGGTTCACAAGTAGAAAGTACACGGTCCCAGTCATAAGAGAAACCAAGAGATTTAATCTGCTGAGTGAATTTTTCAATATTTGCGTTTGTTGTTGTTTTTGGATGTGTTCCAGTTTTAATAGCATAGTTTTCTGCTGGAAGTCCGAAAGAGTCAAATCCCATAGGGTGAAGGACATTGTAACCATTCATTCTTAGGTAGCGGCAGTAAATATCAGTTGCTGTGTAGCCTTCAGGATGTCCTACATGAAGACCTGCTGCAGAAGGATAAGGGAACATATCAAGAACATACATTCTCTTTTCTTTTGGAAATTTTTCATCTTCTGTTGCTTTAAAAGTTTTGTGCTCGTCCCAATACTTTTGCCATTTTGGTTCGATTGATTCAAATGGATACTTACTCATTTTTGACCTCTATATTTCAAATAATGCTAATATTATAGTAAAAATTCATGAATTAGGAAATAGGAAAGAAAAAAGAGATGTGTTACAATAAAGTTATGAAAAAGAATGTTTTAAAATGCCTTCTGGCAATTGGTTTGTTATTTTCTGGTTTCCTTGGTTTTGCTCAGGAATATGATCTTTATAAAGAAGCTCCACAAGAAATTCGTGAACTGATTCAAAAAGCAGATAATCTTATTGAAAAGAAACAATATGCTTCGGCACTGGCAGCAATCAGCAGTGAATCTAATGAATTTATTATTTATAAGCAGGTAGAAATTTATACAAAATACTTTGTTCAGAGCATTATGCATCAGATGTTTGTTGTAAAAGATCTGGAAAAAGGTGAAGATTTAATGGAACTGAGAAAGAATCTTCAAGGTGATTTTAATATAACAATGTTTGATGCAGAATCTGTAATAGAAGAGTTCAAAGCCGAAAATGGAGAAAAACCTATTTTGGATTTGGCTCTTGGAGTTTTCTATTACGACACCCTTTCTCGTTATGGAGACCAATGGTTAAAATCTGCTGATGAATTAATATCACTGGCAGAAAAATATTACAAGAAAGCTTATGATGCAGGTTATTATGATATTTATTCTTTATTTGATTTAGGTACTATGGCTATTTCTAATAAAGATTATGAAACAAGTGAAAAATATTTCCTGCAGGATTCAGAAATTGACCCTGAAAATCCAAGTGTGTGGTTTAACATTGCTGTTGCAAGAATGTCTATGGGAAATTATGAAGAAGCAATAGAACCAGCTAAAAAAGCAATTTCTCTGGAAACAAATGAAGACTGGCTGGCAGATGAGTATTTTCTTTTAACTGATGCTTATGTTTATACAGACGATATTGAAAATGCAATCAAGAATACTACAGAAGGTAAAAAGAAGTTTAAGAACAATCCTGAATTTGCATTAACTTTGGGACAGATATATCTTTTTTATGAAAATAATTATGCAAAAGCTGAAAAAGAATATATAGAAGCAGCTAAAATTGAAGGTACTTCTATTACAGAGGCTGTAAATTATGTTGCAAATACTGGTAATTGGAACAATCTTAAATCATTTTGTTTAAAAGCTTTAAAACTCCACCCAAAAGATAATTTATATACTGGATATGTAGAGTTCATTCTTTCTCAGGCTTATATGTTAACTGATGATAAAGCTAATGCCTTAAAAGAAATTAAAAAGGCAAGAGCTTTATTTGAAAAAGCCGAAGTATTAGATGGATACATTGAAGCTATTGAAGAAATTGAAAGTTTGTGTCAGTAACTAAAAGCTTTCTGATCTACAATTAAATAATTAAAATCAAGGCCAGCATCTGTGGTTAAAGAATTAAACTTTCCTGTTAATGTTATTTCTGAACCAATGGCAGGAAAATCTTGAGGATAAGTCATATCACCAAGACAAACAAAATCTATACCTTGCTGGCAGCACTGAGTGGCATCTGGAATAATGATTGAAAAATATCGTTCTCCAGATGCTTTACTTTTATATACTGCAAAATTACCTTTTATTTTAAAAGTTTTTCCTACATATTCATCTGGCATTATCATGATATTAAAAACTTCGGCAAAAATCATTGTAGAACTCATTTTTGACAAATCAATATCAATATCTGATGAAGTTTCATAACCGGCGTTCATCTTGGCAATCTGTTCCATTGTTGGAATGGAAGGCATTTCGATTGTTGTTTCTTCTGTTGGAATTACTGAGCCCAATAAAAGTGGCACTGTTTCATTTTCAGCTGCAGTTACCGCTTTTTCGTTTATAGAATTTTTTGAGCATGAATTAAATAAAAATGGCAGAATAATCAGAACACTTAAAAGGGCAGCAGGTTTTTGTTTTGTAAGTAAAAAGCCTGTAAGTGAAAAAAGAATAAAGCACAACAAATCAATTGCAACAATTGTAGAACCTACTGGAGTGCCGGCTACAATAGAAATTAAAAGACCTAAAGCAGAGCAAACTACAGAAACTATGGCAGAACATATAGTTACAGACTTAAAACTTTTAAATACTCTCATCGCACTTAAAGCCGGGAAGATTACTAATGCTGAAATCAACAGAGAACCAACCAGATTCATGGCCAGTACAATAATGATTGCAATTATAATAGCAATAACAAGATTATAAATTGAAGCATGAGTTCCAATGGCCTGGGCAAATGTTTCATCAAAAGTAACGGCAAAAATTTTATTGTAAAAAAGAATGAAGGCTGCAATTACAAGAACAGACAATATTACACAAAGCCATACATGAAGTTTTGTTAAAGTTAAAATGGATGTGGAACCAAAAAGTGTAGAGCACACATCACCAGTAAGATTTGATGATGTAGAAAAAAGGTTCATAAGTAAATAACCAATGGCAAGTGAACTAACAGAAATCATTGCAATGGCTGCATCACCTTTAATTTTTGCGTTTTTGCCAGTTCTAAGAAGTAGTACAGCTGCAATAATTGTTATTGGAAGTACCAGCAGCATGTTGTTTGTAAGGTTCATTACAGAAGCAATTGCAATAGCACCAAAAGCAACATGAGAAAGTCCGTCACCAATAAATGAAAAACGTTTTAATACTAAAGTAACTCCCAGTAAAGATGAACATAGAGAAATTAAAATACCAACTATGAATGCATAGCGAACAAAGGGATAGCTGAAATAAAGACTTATTGTTTCGAACATAAGTATTCCTCCTTTGTACCAAAGAAAATCTTTTCACCAATGTAAAGAATGTGAGAGGCATAGTTTAAGGCGCCTTCTACATCATGAGAAATCATAATTATTGTAATGCCTTCATCATTCAGTTTTTTTATCAGCTGATACATTTCTTGTGTAGATTCTGGATCCAATGCAGAAACTGGTTCATCAAGAAGGAACATTTTTTGAGTAGCACAAATTGCCCTTGCAAGTAAAACCCGCTGCTGTTGTCCGCCAGATAAATCTCTAAAACATCGCTTTGCCAAATCTGCTATTTCCATTTTTTCCATAGCCTGCATTGCCAGTTGTTTTTCTGCTTTATTATAAAAAGGTCTGTTTCCACAACGAGACTGACATCCAGAAAGTACAATTTCTTTTACGCTGGCAGGAAAATCTTTTTGAACTTCATTTTGCTGAGGAAGATATCCTATTTCATCTTTTAAAAGTCCGTCGCCACGAGTAATAGTGCCGCTTAGTGGTTTTAAAAGATTCAGTAGAGTTTTCATTAATGTAGTTTTTCCAGAACCGTTATCGCCTAAAATACAAAGATAATCACCTGCATTTACACTGAAATTCAGGTTTTCTAAAATGATTTTTGAGTCGTATCCAAGTGCCAGGTCTGTACAAGTTAATTGAGCCATATAATTCCTAATTTAATGCCTTTTCTATAAGAGCCAGGTTGTCTTCCATGGTTCCAATGTAAGTTTTACCGTTCATAATATTTGCCAGAGTTGTTGACTGCATTGAGTCTAAAACAAGAATGTCTGCCAGCTTATGTTTTTTGGTTGAATGAATAATAGTTTTAGCCAGTTTGTCTTTTGAACCGTCTATTATAAATACTTTGTTTGTATCTAATTCATCAATTTTGTTAGAAAGAAAAGTTACTGTTTCAAAACTTGCTTCTGTTTCTGCACTGCAACCTGCAAATGCGGCGTAGTAATTTAAACCGTAAGCATGAGAAATGTATGCAAATGGAAAGCGGTCACAAACAACAATAGTGTTGTTTTTTGCTTTTGAAATGGTTGATTTGTATTTTGAATCAAGTAAATCAAGTTTTGCTTTATAAGAAGCCAGTCTGGTTGTGTAATTCTGGGCATTTTCTGGATCTAACTTGATTAAAGCATCTGCAAGATTTTCGCAGGCTAATTTTGCTATATCAATTGAAAACCAGACATGTTCATCATATTCTGGTTCTGTTTGATCTTTTGAATCTTCTGTTTCAGACTCTTCGGTCTGCATGCCTTCCACAAGTTCTTCTTCCTTGTATTCTGCAGATTTAAGATTCATAAGATTAATAACAATCATATCTGGATTCTGTGGATTTTTTAATACATCGCTAACCCATTTGTCTGACTCTCCGCCAACATAAATAAGAATGTCGGCACTGGAAATATTTACAATGTCTGTTGCAGAAGGCTGGAAAGAATGAATGTCTACTCCATTTTTTACAATGAGTTTTGGAATAATTTTGTCGTTTACAGGGCCTGCAATATTCATAAGCCAGTCGTATTCTGGGAAAATAGAAGCGGCAACTTTAATTTTGCCTGTTGTATCCATGGTTTTGGCTTTGCAGGAAAGCAGGGTTGTGGAAAGAATAAAAATTGTAAGAAGTATTTTTATTGTATGTTTCATTAAATCCTCGTTATAAAAAGTGCCTTTTACTGACACTGAGCGCAGACTCCATAAAGTGTTGTTTCTGCCTTGTTGATATTGAATCCCTGTGAGGCAGAAATTTCGTTTATAAAACTGTCTGCAACCTGGTTTTCCATGTGAAAGATTTTTCCGCATTTTTTGCAGGAAAGATGAATGTGATTTCTGCAGCTTTGTGTGTCGAAAAACTGATACATTACTTCACGACTGCCATTTACTGTGCAACGGCGAATTTTGTTTTCGTTTTCCAGTTCTGCAAGATTTCTATAAACAGCACTGCGGCTTATGTTTTTTGTAGCCAAAGCTGTTTCAATCTGTTTTGCAGAAAACATTGTATCTGGATTTTCCATGAGAAAAGATAATAAGATGTTTCGTTGTTCTGTTTTATATGTCATTTTTCAAAATTGCGACTGAATCGCAAATTGATAATGACATATAGCAGAAAAAAAATCAAGATTAGTGCTTCAACAAGCCCTGAAGATAATCTACAGCCTGTTTTTTAGCTTCTTCTTTTGCATTTTCTACTGCTGCTTCTGCCTGCTTTTTAGTTTCTTCCTTGGCATTTTCTACAGCTTCATTGATTTTTGCTTCTGTTGCAATTTTGATTTCGTTTAATTTTGATTCTATCTGTTTGCTTAATTGTTCAGCAGTTTTGTCAAAGTTTTTAAGTTTGTCGTAGATTTCTTCAAAAGTACCAATGTTTGTAACAGCACCGCCTGTCCATTCACCAATTTTTTTGTTCAGTTCTTCTTCTGCCCAGGTTTTAAGAGTGTATAACTGATTCATCAACTCTTTTTTAAAGGCGTTCATAAACTGTTTGTCTATGTCGGTAGAAAGGTCAAAAATTAAGCCTGTAGTTTTTCTGTAACCGCAGGAAGCCTGGAACTGCATTTCGTTTATGTAACTTAAAGTGTTTAAATAGATGTTAGAAATCCATTCAGGTTCAAAACCTTGCGCTGTAAGAATCATATTATTAAAAATACCGGTTCCGGTAATCTTAAAGCCGTCTTTTTCGTAAATAGCAAGGGCTAAATCCAGGTTACTGTTTGTGTTGATTGAAGGAACGCCTGGAATATTCTGGGCACCAAACAGACTCTTGTCTATATTTAATGGCAGTTTGTCGCAGTTGTAGTCAATCAAAACTAAAGGATTTTCTGTTTTAGTTCTTGTGTCTACTACTACAGTACCAGTATGGTCAATATTGTTAATTCCAATTTTAAATACACCGGTAGCAGGTTTTCCAACATAATCCATATCAGAAGAAATATGGGTCATGTTTAAAGAAAAGTTAAAGCCATCAACTGTCAGTTTTTTAATCCATACTTTAGGAGGCAAAGCTCTGTAATAAATATCAGTTCCTTTTGCACGTTTTCCTATGTAAGATTTAAGTTTTTCGTCAAAGGTTGGACCACGGGCTTCTTTTTTTGCCTTCTGTTCTTCAAGATAGTCTGTTACCTGTTTTATGTAAGGATAATATTCTCCCATAAGCTGGTAACTTGCCCCTTCCAGTGTGTTAGAAATAAAGCGTTGTCCGTCTGCAATATTAATAGAAGTGATTTTATTAACTTCTTTTTTAATCATGTCTGTGTCGGCAGTAACTGCAGTCTGAAGGTTTTTAGCCATAGTCTGAGTTTTGTTAAAATCATCTTTTACATCGTTTACTAAAGCGTCTGCTTCTTTCTTAAGATTTTCTGCATCAATTTTTAAGCTTTCAATAGTTTTTATAACTTCTGGAATTTGTGCAGGATTCTTTTTCAATTCATCAATGTTGATTGAACGAACCTTATCATAGGCTTCCTGAATAACTTTAAGTTTTTCCTGAATTTCCTGAGGTTTATTTTTATATTCGTCTATTAATAAAAGAGTTTCGTCTGCTGTGGTTTTTGCAACATCAGGAGTTTTCAGGTTTTTATAGCAGTTATCAATAATGTTTACAGGGTTATATTCATCAAAAACACCTTGGAAAGATGACTTCATGGAGTCTAAAGCGGCATTCGATCTTTCTTTTACAAATTTCATAAAAGCAGAATCTTCTTTTTCTGCCTGAGCCTTTTTCTTGGCAGCAATTTTTGCAGAAATGTCGCCGGAATAGGTTCTGTTTGTATTTGTGTTCATACCAGAAATGGCAAGTTCATCTGTAACAAAGCGGGATCTAAGCAGGCTGGTAAGGTCAAAATCAAGGGCAATTCTGTCACATTCAAAAAGATTTTTCATTGGTTCATTTTTGTTTGCAATCTGAACATGATGAATTTTTAGAGAAGCATCCAGAAGGCGGAAGTTTACAGAATCTATATCACATTTAGCTTCGAAAATGCTTTCACAGGTGTCTACAAGAAAATTCTTGATTACACGGTTTTTAAAAGTAAGGAAAAGAAAAACTATGGCAGCAATGGTTGTAAGAACTGCTGCAAGAGGAATAATTCTTACCCGGCCTTTTTGAGTTCTAATATCCCGCGCAATTGTTATAAGGCGGTTCTGTTCTTTTTTTTCAACTAGAGTTTCAGGAGGGATTGCATAAAGCTTTACGCCCCGTTTATTTTCACCGGCTTCTTTATATAAATCCTGAACAAATTTTTTGTCTGCTGTAACATAAATTTTTTTAAGAAGACGACGCTGCAACTGTTTTTCTGTAAAAGTCTTTTTGAAAATTTTTGGTAATTTTACCTGAGTTTTTTTAGCAGCTTTTTTCTGAACTGTAAGTTCCTTTTTATTTTTTTTATCTTTTTTGTTCTGGACTGTCAGTTCCTTGCTTTCAGTTTTCTTTGTCATACCATTTCTCCAATTTTCTGAATTATAGGGAGTTTAGAAAGCAAAGTAACAAGCTTTGTTTTTCTAACTGCTGGAGCAAGGAATGCGCGCCAGAATTTAATGAAAACTCTGGAAATGCCATAAACAGGAATGTAACAGCAAAGTCCTGCAGCAAGAGAACCCATAACAATTGTATTATTAAGTTTTGTAAAAGCCACAAATGGAATGTCCAATAGGGCTTTAAAAGTTGGAACCAAAGAAGGTAAAGTAAGAATGTAGTAGCCTAATTTGTCAAAATATGTGTCGAAATTGTGAGCCAGAAGACCAAAAACTAAGGTAAAAAACAAAAGGCTTCCCTTATTTATGCGGATAAAAAGAAACAAGACAAAAAGGATGTACCAGAAAGCATTGTTTTTTGGAAGAAAGCCTAAGATTACGCCTATACTTACAGCGTTTGCAATTTCACCAGGATGTGAATTGCTGTTTAATGATTTTATGAATTTCAGAATGTATGAAAACATTTATATCCTCATTAATATTTTAGAATAGGTACCCCTAAAATGCAAGTTTTCGCTTTTACTATTTGAAAATATGATGTTATAATATTGAAAGCAATGGATTGCTTTTTGTTTAATCAAGGATATTTAATTTGAATTTTATTATTAGCTTAGATGTAGCTGCTTTATTTATATTCGCAATATTATTTTCCCTCCATTTTATAAAAAAGAATCTTCAAATGCTTCAGAATAAAACTTATGTAATTTTTATTTGTGTAGCATTTTGTGCAACTCTTTTTGATGTAATTACAGTACAAATGGATCAGTTCTGGGGATATCCTAATGTTATATGGGCCTGGATTCTAAATTTTATTGACTTTTTGGCAACAAATACGCTGCCTGCAGTTTTCTGTTTGTATTGTTTTTCTGTTTTAAACCTTTTTGACGATTCAACTCCAATTCAGTTAAAAGTTTTAAAAGGTCTTATTTATGTTCCGCTGTCTATTGTTCTTACCGTTTTAATTCTTACACCGGTTTTATACAACACAGCTGGAATTACATTGCTTTTTTATATTGATGATGCAGCAGTTTATCATCGTGGCGGTATTCTTTTCTATTGTCTTTATATTTTTGTAGCATATTTCTTTGTTACACCATTTGTAGTTTTATTCATTAGAAAAGGAAAGTTCCAGAAAACAAAACTTTGCACAATCATTCTTTATCTTATAGTAAGTTCTGCTTCTGTTGCCCTTCAGATTATTTTTTCACCAATTCTTATTCAGGGTTTTGGTATTGCCTTGTCTTGTATTATGTTTGCCGTTGTTGTGCAGACACCAGAAGAATATCTGGACAGAAATACCGGATTATTTAATAAAGAAGCTTTTATTAAAATGGCCCGCTATAATCTGGACAGAAAAGAAGAATTTCTTATTGTCAGTGTAATGCTGGATGATACATTGTTTATTTCCAATACATTTGGCATTAAACAGATGCATTTTTTCTTTTCCAATGTTGCAGTCTTTTTAAGAAATAACTTTCCTGGTGCAGAAATATATTTCCTTCCTCAGGGAAAATTCTGCATGCTGTTTAAAAACTATAATCCACGAGATATAGAACGAATTGTATTTGAGCTTAGAGCCCGCTTTAATGAACCTTGGTTTAACGAAAGTCTTGAACTTAAACTTTATTCCCGCATTTGTGTAATAGAATGTCCAAAAGATGCATCTGCTACAGAAGCAATAAGCGACATTATTGATACTGTTATGGAAGAAGCCCGCTTTAAACGTTCTGTTGTTTATGCAAAAGATATTGATACAGAACTTACAAAGCGTACTGCATACATTGCCCATCTTTTAAGAAATGCTCAGTCTGAAAAAAGATTTGATGTATACTATCAGCCAATTTACTCTGTTTCGGAAAAGAAACTGATTGGTGCAGAAGCATTAATCCGCATGAAAGATGAAGAAGGCAATTTTGTTTCTCCAGAAGAATTTATTCCTATTTCTGAAAAAACAGGTGACATTCTTCGCATTGGCCAGTTTGTATTTGATTCAGTTTGTAAAACTCTTTCTTCAATTGATATAGAAGCATACGGCATTAAGAAAATTGATATTAACCTTTCTGTTGCCCAGTGTATGCACGAAATTCTGGCAGATCAGATTTTGACAATCAGAACAATTCACAATATTCCATCTTCTGTAATTAACATGGAAATTACAGAAACAGCTTCTGCTCATACTCCTGAAATTCTTTTACGAAACATGAAGCGACTGGATGAAGAAGGAATTGAACTTTCTTTAGATGATTACGGTTCTGGTTTTTCAAACATGAGCTATCTTCTTAATCTTCCATTTAAGATGATTAAAATTGATAAAAATATTGTATGGTCTGCTTTTGAAGATAAAAAAGCAAAAATTGCTCTTTCTGCAACAATCGATATGATTAAAAAACTTGATATGACTGTTCTTGCAGAAGGAGTTGAAACTCTGGAACAAAAAGAAGGACTGGAAAAAATGGGATGTGACTATTTGCAGGGGTATTTCTTTGCAAAAGGTTTACCAAAAGAACAGTTCTTAAAAATGATGGCCGATCAGAAACGGTCAGATATAGATTCTCTTTAATAATTCAGGTTTAAAATGAAAAAAAACAGATTACTCCTTATTTTAGCGGCCCTTATTATTTGTGGAGCAGGTGCCTGGTATTGGTATTCTACACAGTCAACAGCTGAAGAACTTCCTTACAGCCAGTTTTATAGTGCCATAGAAAGTGGAACTGTAACCAGTGTTCACATGAAGGAAAATGATATTCTTTTTACAAAGGGTGGAACAGAATATAAGACAGTAAATCCTCAGTCTCCTTCGCTGGAAGAATATATTCGTCGTTATGTAGATGATGTAACAGTAGACAGAGACACAGTTGGCGACACCATTTCTTTTATATTTGACATTGTTTTTTATCTGTTTTTCTTTGGTGTGATTTTTATTGCTTTTAGAAAATTCATTTCTCCAAATACATTTAAGGTTGTTCATAAAACCGGTGTTTGTTTTGATGATGTAGTTGGAATGGATTCTTTAAAAAGAGATATGACTCAGGTAATGAAGATTATGAAAAATCCTGGGGAATATGCTAAAAAGGGAATCAGACTCCCAAAAGGAATTTTACTGGAAGGGGAACCTGGAAACGGAAAAACTCTTTTCGCAAAAGCGGTGGCAGGAGAAGCTAAAGTAAACTTTATTCCAGCTAAAGCCACAGATTTTGAAAGTATGTTTATGGCAATTGGTCCTATGAAGGTAAAACTGCTTTTTAAAAAGGCCAGACGCCAGGCTCCTTGTATTGTGTTTATAGACGAATTTGACGGAATTGGAACAAGAAGAAATTATTCGGGATCTGCAATTGAAACTGAAAATACAAGAATTGTAACAGCCTTATTAAATGAACTGGATGGTTTTGAAGCTACTAAAGGGGTTGTAGTAATTGCTGCTACAAACAGTATTCAGGCGTTGGACCCGGCTCTTATTCGTCCAGGTCGTTTTGATGCAAAATTCAGTGTTCCTTATCCAGACCAGAAAGCCCGTGTAGAACTGGTAAACATGTACTGCAAAGGAAAAAGTTTTAGTCCGGAATGTACTGCAGAAAAATTGGCATCTGTTTTTGAAGGCTTTTCTTGTGCGAAGATTGAATCTGTATTGAATAAAGCGGCATTACTTGCAAGTCAGCAGGGCAAAGCTGAATTCTCCATGGATGATATAACTCAGGCAATAAAAGAGAACTAAGCTTTTAGCTTATGTGCAGCTGAACTTGCTTTAGTCTTTAAGTTTATTCCATTGGATTTTCAATAAAATCTTTGAAAATCAAAAGGTCGTTTAATTTAAGAGAGAAGGTAGAATCAATTTCAGTTTTTGTGTAAGCGTCGCTGGTTACTGGAACTTCAAAATGGAAAGAAGTTTTTGAGTAATTTGGAGCAGTTACTTCCAGTGAAAAATTGAACTTTTGAGTAATACCTTCTTTTGGTGCCGGAATAGATTTTACCATAAAAGAGTAAGTGCCCTTTGTGCTGGAACGAGTTGTAAATGGATTTGACCATGAAGAGTCTACCATTTCGGCTGGCTTACCATTTAGTTTTAAAAGAAGATCTGCACCCGAAATTGGTTCAAAGTTTGAACCATCCATTAAAGTGCCTGTGAAAATAGAAAAGTTAAATGCAGGAACACTGTTTGTTACAGCAAGTCCAGACTTTACCTGTGTGTGATATGGGCGTTTTGTAGAGTTTACAATTCTAATGCCTTCAAGACAAAGAGAATCTAAATCTGCTTTAAGCTGAGTATCTGAAAGTTCCTGAGTAGAATGGGCAGCCCCTCTTCCAGAAACTACATACTTTGGTGGAATTCTATTTAATACATAACTTACAGTATCTAAGCGACAGTTTGCACAATCGCAGGAAAACCAGGAAGGCTTTGTTTTTTTAATCTGGTCATACAATTCATTTACATTCTGTTCAACAACTTCTTCCATTATATTATGTACGTTCATAAAATACCTCTAATTAAAATTATAACATAACTTATCTGTAAAAGAAATAAACAAATTGCTCTCCTGAGTAGATCTGTCTGCTACCAGCGGAATGGATGCAATTATTTTATCTTCATATTTTAAATCTATATTTCCTAAAACCTGGCCTGCAGAAACTGTTGTCTTTATTTTTTCAGGACGGGTTACAGAAACAGACATTTTGCTGTAGTTGTCTCCTAAATCTGTAGCAGGTATACAAAATCCGTCTACTTTGTAAGCTGGAATAATATTAAAACCGTTTTCTGTTGTACCATAACTTTTTACAAAATAAGATTTAATGAATCCAGTTTCCATAAAATCTGTAAAATTTTCAAAACCATAATTCATAAGTGTTAATCCGTCTGCAACACGACCCTGCTGACCTTCTGTACTGTTGCGGCCTGGACCTTGCATTGTTACAGAAAGGAATCTTGTTCCGTTACGCTGGGCTGTAAGTGAAAGATTGTAGCCGCTTTCATCAATATAGCCGGTTTTTAATCCGTCGCAACCTGCAAGTTTTCCAAGAAGAGGATTTGTATTTGACTGAGTAATTCCCATTGTAATGTGGCGTGGCAATCCCTGTGAAAAATCCTGGGCACCGTATGTGTCGCCTGGGGCCATATTCTTTCTTTTAGGATATGTAAAACTTGTTACTGAATGAAATTTTTTCAGGCTTTCAGGATGTTCATTCAGATAAATGCGGCAAAATTCAGCCATTTCTCTTGGAGTTGTAGTATTTAATTCGCTGTAACCTGAACTTTCTACAAAGTGTGTGTGAGTTAATCCTAAATCTGCAGCCACTTGATTCATTCTTTCTACAAAAGCTTCCATTGTTCCGCAAATGGTGTAAGCAAGGGCATAGGCGGCATCGTTTCCAGAACAGATGGAAAGTCCTAAAAGCAATTCTTCCAGAGTAACAATTTGACCTTCGCCTAAAAACATAAGTGATGAATGTGGAGGCATATTGCAGGCCAAAGCTTGTTCTGGAACAGGAATAATCTGATCATAAGAAAGGCGGCCGGCACTAACTTCTTCATCTACAACATACATGGCAAAAAGTTTTGTCATGCTGGCAGGTGGAATAACCATGTCCGGATTTTTTTCGTAAAGAATGTCGCCAGTATTTACATCAATAAGAATTGCAGCACCGGCTAAAATATTCAGAGCAGGATTTTTATATTCATATGGAAGAGCATGAAGAACTTTATTTTGTTCCGCATATATACTGTTTAATTTTTGCAGTAAAGCATTTTCATTTTCTACAGAAAGGTTTTCGGCGGCAGTCACTTTAGAAAGAGTGCTGCATCGGGTTGTAAAAAGTACTGCATAACAAAGAATTAAGGCAGAAAAAACAACGACTGCAATTTTTCCTGACAAATTCTTTTTTGAGTTTTGTTGAGACTGGATTTCCATTTTTTGCTCCAATAAAGTTCTGTTTATGAATGAAAAATTTTAAGCACCAAGAAGGTTGTCTGCAATAACAAGAGCGGCCATTGCTTCTACAACCGGTACAATGCGTGGACAAAGACAAATGTCGTGGCGGCCTTTAATTTGCAGTGTAGTGTCTTCGTAAGTTCCATCATTATTTTTCTTTACAGTCTGCTGTGGAATAAAAATACTTGGAACAGGTTTTACTGCAACTCTAAAAATAATTGGCTCCCCGTTACTTAAGCCGCCAAGAATGCCACCGCAGTGATTTGTAGTAAAGGCTGGTTTTCCATCTTTTACATACATGCCGTCATTATTTGTGCTGCCATAAGAATCTGCTACTGCAAAACCATCACCAATTTCAAAACCTTTGATTGCACCTATACTAAGCATTGCTTTAGCAAGTTCTGCATCCAGTTTGTCAAAAGCAGGTTCACCAAGACCAACAGGACAACCTGTAATAACGCATTCAACAATACCACCAGCACTGTTTCCTTCTGTGCGTAAACGGGCAATTTCTGCATTCATTTTTTCAGCAGCTTCGTTATCTGGTGCTCTCAAGGCATTCTGTTCAATTTCATCTAAATTGCGTTTTGTAGCACAAACCCCTGCTGCTTTAATTGTATATGCTGTAATTTTAATTCCTTTTTCTTTGAGTAATTCCTGAGCAATAGCACCACCAGCTACACGGGCACAGGTTTCACGACCACTGGAACGGCCGCCTCCTCTGTAATCACGGTAACCGTCATATTTAACATCATAAGTAAAATCTGCATGACCAGGACGGAAAGTCTTCTTTAATTCATCGTAATCAGAAGAATGCTGTGATGTATTACGAATCATCATGGCAATTGGAGTACCTTCAGTTTTATCATTAAAAACGCCGGAAAGAATTTCTACCTGATCGGCTTCTTTTCTGGCAGTAACTGAAGCATTAAGTTTTCCATCTGCAGAAGCACCAGGACGACGACGATCCAAAGCTTTTTGAATGATGCCTGCTGTAATTGTAAGTCCTGCAGGACATCCGTCGACAATACAACCTAATGCAACTCCGTGGCTTTCACCAAAAGTTGTAACCTTAAAATTATTACCAAATGTGTTTCCGTTATTACTCATAGATACGATTATAGTGAAAACTGACGGGATGTAATAGGGGGAAATAAAATAAGTAGTGTGTCATTATTTGTCACGCAAAAGTATTATTGTAAAACAGAAATAACATAGGAGGCTTTTATGAAAAAAATGTTTTTTTATCTTTTAGGATTTGTATTTTTCTGTACAGTTTTTTTGTTTGCAAATGATATTTCTGGAACAAAAAAATGTGTGAAAGTAACATCGATTGAATATGATCTTATGACTGGAACTTCATATGTGGCTAGTGAAAGTATTTATGACGAAAAAGGAAATGTTCTTTCATGTTTTTACTATAAAAAAGAAGGAATTCTTGATTATAAAATTGAATACAAATATGATGAAAATGGAAATCAAATTTCGGAAATTTATACAGATGAAATTGAAACTATTATAAAAGATAAAAGCTTTTCTGGAACCGGTGTATTCGAAAATAAAGAAAAAAAGCCTTGTGAAGACGAATGCACTTACGATTCTAAAGGAAATCTTTCTTCGGTTTCGTATAAAGAAGGGGACAAAATTCTCTTTAAAAAATATTTTAATTATGATAATAAAAATAATATGATTTCTGAGACCTGGAACGACTCAAAAGGTTCTGTGCTTAATACGTTCGAATTTACATATGATGCAAAAGGTAACAAAATTGCTGAATTATTGTATGATTTTGATGGAACACTTCTTAGAAAAGGTATATATAAATACGAATATTTTTAACAATTAGTTTGTCGGAGGATTGTGTGACATATTGTGGCGTTGACTGTTGTAAAGAATGTAGTAAATTTGGGGAATGCGGTGGATGTGAAAAGTGCAAGGGACATCCCTTTGGTGGAAGCTGCATTGCAGAAAGAAACAAAAATTTTGGTGAATTGAAAAAGATTTTAATAGAAGAAATCAATGCTTTAGAAATTAAAGGGCTTAAAGTAAATGAGCTTTTTTTATTGAATGGGGCTTATGTGAATCTGGAGTATCCTTTGCCAAACGGAACCAGATTCAAGTTTTTGAACGATAAAGATGTGTATCTTGGAAATCAGATTGAAAAGTCGGATTGTGAAAGATGTTATGGTGTTGTTGCTAATGAAGATTTTATTCTTGTAAGCGAATATGGC